>CAXMLT010000458.1:0-8337 GCA_964194245.1 uncultured Hyphomicrobium sp. | reverse complement strand
CCCACCGACTGTGCCTGCGCGATTGTGGGCGCAAACGCGAGTGCCATCGCCGCGGCGGTGATCGTGCATGTCCATTTCATCGCATGCCTCCTTTTGTTCGTCTTTGCACCAGTGGCTTGCCGTCGCCAGCGCGACGCCATTCTTGTAAACGCTGGGCTGCGACGGGCGTTCCGACTACTCCTTGTCCGGTCCTTATCCGGGTCTCTCGCGGCCGCTTACTCTCCTGTCGGTAGCCGTCAATCCGTCATATCGGGCAGCGCCGTTCCGCAGTATCTTTGCTGCGTTGAGTATAGTCCGTTGCGGCGCGCGGTGCAGCGTCACCGTTCGCTCGTTGGTTGCGGTGAATAGATTCTCATGCCGAGCTTGTCGGCGCTGCGGTGGCTCGGCCAATTAGGCTGCTCAGGGAGAAACGCCATGGCACAAGCGACTCAAGGTTCTCGCCCCGGACAAGTGATCTTCGACGCACTCGCAAGGAAGAACGATCAGCTATTCTGGGGCGGCGTGGCCATGGCTATCGTCGGCGTGCTCGCGTTGGTGTTCCCGTTCGGAGCCACGTTCGCCATTGCCGTGATGGCAGGGTGGCTCCTCATTCTGGCTGGCGGCGTCACGATTGCCGACGCGTTCACCGTCGAGGGCACCGGGCCGTTTTTCGGCGAACTGTTGATCGGCCTGTTGAAGCTGGCGTTGGGCGTATACCTCGTACGCCATCCCGATGTCAGCATGGTGCTGCTGACGCTTCTGCTGGCGGCCGTATTCGTCATTGACGGCGCGGCTCAGCTTGCGTTGGCGTTCGAATTGCGGCCGCTGGACGGATGGGGATGGTTATTGCTCTCGGGCATTATCGCCATTGCCGTGGGGCTGCTGCTTGCGGCCGAGTTGGAGACCATGTCTCTCGTTTCGCTCGGAATTCTGCTCGGCGTCAGCTTCTTGACCACTGGCCTTGCGCGCATCGTCCTTTCGCGACGGCTGTCCGCATTGGCGACCGGCCTATAGTCTGGCGCAGGGAGGAGCGAGCCCACGCAGACGGCGCCGGCCGCATCGTCGCGGCCGGTACGTTTGAGGCTGTCTCAATCAGGGAGTCGGCTGCGGAGCTGCGTGCGGCGTCTGCTCTGCAGCTTCGCGGGCCTTTTTCTCGCGCTCGAGCTCTTCCTTTGCTTTCGCGGCCGCGGCATCGGAGTCCTCTTTGGCGGCCTTGAGCTGCGCCAGTTGATCATTTGCCGCCTTGAGGCCCCGTTCGGCGTCATCCTTTGCTGTCTTGGCAGCGGCCAGCTCGTCGGCGAGCGCCTTCAACTGACCTTCAGAGGTCTTTCTGGCGCTCTCCGAGGAGGCGAGTTCGCCCTTCATCTTCTCCAAGGCCAGCCCCGCCGCGACGTTCGCCTTCCGCGTCAGCGTCAACTGCGCGCCGACGTCGTCAAGCGCGCGCTCGGTCGCCGTCTGGCTCTTGTGCGCCTCAGCCAGCTCCGCGCTCACCGCCGTCAGCGACTGCTCGGCCGCGAGCTTCGCTTTCTCGGCTTCCCCCACTCGCTCGCGCGTCCTCTTGGTGTCCTTCTCGATTACAGCGCGGACGATGTGCGCCGTCTTCAAAGCGTGCTGGAGGTGCCTGTTCGCCGTGTAGGTCCAGGCTGCGAAGGCGATCGCAACCAACGCCAAAATGACAAGCACGGGGTTGAGACGAGAACGTTGCATGCGTCCACCCCCGTGGGCATTCTGAATTTTCAAGGCGCGCTCGACCTGCGCGCGCCAGCGCAAACGCTCGATGCCGTAGGCCGGAAGGGCGTTCGATAAGCCGATCAAGCCGCTCGCGGCGGAGGCCGGATCGAACCCGAGGCCGCGGATGGACATCGTCGCAATGCGGCGGCGGCCGGCGTAGCCCGACATCAGCATCCCGAGCTCGTGGAAGACGTGCTGCGCCTCGTCTAGAGCGGCGCGGCTCTCATCCCGCGCGGCCGCGAGCAGGTCCGCGGACTCCGTCAGCCGCACGCGCACGTCCTCGCGCAACTTAAGGAAGTGGCGCAGCGGGCGGGCGCTCGCCGCCACCGCAATCAGCAGCAACACCGCGATCGCAAGTCCAGTCCAAACCGGGATCACGGACGCGCCCCCTCCCCTTGCCTGCACATTCCGTCGCTCACATCGCTCGCCGCGAGCCGGACCCCTCGTCCCAGCTACGGCCGGAGCCGAAGGCAATGCCTGACGTTTGCGCCAAACGCGTGGCTAGGCCCAGAGACGTTCTGCCTCGGGCATATGCTCAAGTTGTCTGACAGGTGCGCGCGCGGAGCGCGTGACAGAGTGCGCCGCCGCTCAGTCGATCTTCTGGTACGTGTTGTCGAGGTCGTCCTGCACGATGATCGCCGCGCCGTGCGCGCCGAGCACCAGGTCGGACGCCGGCACCATGCTCTCATAGCGCCAGCCGGCGGGCAGATTCAGCCGCGCGCCTAAGCCCGACAGGTCGTCGTACGACAAGCTCTTGTCGATCATCTGCGCATAGGCCTGCATGGCGTAGCGCTTGCCGTCGGGAGCAACGAGCAGGAACACCGGCTTGCCGGCTTCGAACACATAGCGCGTGTCGCGATCGATCGTGCGCTCGCGATAGGGCTCCGAGCGCAGCCCGAACAGGTCGAGGTCGATCGAGGCCCGCTCGGTCAGCTCGAGCCCACCCGCCTCGATCTTCTCGCCCGTTGCCGTGTCGCCTCCCGCCACGATCTTATCCATCACGAAGTGGCGCGGGCCGTTGAGGAGGACCTTAATGGCGTCGAAGCGCTTCTTCATCTCGGCTTCGGTGATCTTGTCCCAGACTGCGGCCGGGCAATCGTTGAGGCCGAGCGTGTTGTAGACGGTTGCCACCAGATGGAAGCCTGAGCGCACGACGGGGATGATCTCGCAGTAGCGCGCGTTGCGCACACCATCGATCGCATGCTGGGCGGGGTCGACCGTCAAGGCGGCGGCCGAGGCGATGCCGCCGGCTGCGAATGCCGCGACGGCGAGGCTGCGTAGCGAGCGCATCTGTATCCCTCCGGAAAGGCCGGCACGTGCATACCAAAGAGCCCTTACGGACTGCTTGACCGCAGGCGCGCACTTTGTGGCATGCGGAGTCGTCCTGTTAACCGGGCCTACGCGGCCGGCGGCGGAGCAAGTTTGCTTGTAATTCGGGGCGATCGATGCTTCAGAAGGCGCCCAACGGAGGAGATGCTCATGCCAACGATGTCGGACACGCGCCGCAAGAAGATCCAGGCCAAGCAGCGCAAGGCCGAGAACGCCCGCAAGCGCGAAGCCAAGATCGCCAAGCGCGAGCGCAACGCCAAGGCCGGCGCCGCGCGGTAGGGTCGGCGCGCCCCGGCGCGGCCGGAGGCGGGCACTTTCCGCCGCGCCTTTTCTCTCCCTGCTGCAGAGTTCCCCCAATGCGCGAGAAGGAGACCGTTTCAGCGCAAGCGCGCCGCCACGCAGTCGCTCTGCTGGCGCTTGCGCCGGTACTTGCGCTCGCCGGCCTGACCGGCTGCTCGGGGCTGAACTCCCAAGGCGTGAATGCGCCGCTGCCGGGCGATGTCCCGGCTCCCGCCGTCGATGCCGCGACGCGCTCGACACCGGTCGTCCCCGGCCGGCCCGCGCGCGTCTTCATCTTCGCCGGCTTCGGAACGCATTGCGAGCAGGTCGCCGCGCCCAAGATCACGATCACCTCGCCGCCGGCGAAGGGCGACGTCTCCTTCGTGCCGGGCCAGGAGACGACGATCCAGTATTCCGCGCAGGGGACTTGCGTCGGCCAGAAGGCCACCGGGACGGGCATCTATTACACCGCGCGTGCTGGGCAGGAGGGAACGGACCGCTTCACGGTCACGGCCGCGCTCGCGAGCGGAGAGGTCGCGACGCGCACGTTCGAGGTGCGGATCGCCGAATAGGCGGCGGGCTCGTCCCGATGACGCGACAGCATGTGCCTTCATGAGGGCGTCGCAATTTGCTCATCTGTTCGATGCCGGGGACGCCCTAGAGGACCATCGGCAATGCTGAAGCGAGCGCTCACCGTATTTCTCCTCGTGCTGGCGCTCGCAGCGGGCCAACTCACTCGCCCCGCCGCCGCTGTCGAGAACCTCGTCAATGTCCCCAACGACGACCCGGAAATGGGCGCCGCCATCGCCAAGGCGCGCGCCTCCCAAGGCCGGCGAGGAGGGCTTCGCGCTGAAGGTGCGCACCTATGGCGCCAACAACGGAGAGCACTTCTGGCTGGTCGAGATCGAGCGCGCGGGCGGACGCTACTCCGGCATCATCAACAACGAGCCGGTCTACGCCAAGCAGGTCAAGGCGGGGCAGCGCTACGAGTTCGGGGATGCGGAGATTTCCGATTGGCTCTTCATGCGCAACGGCAAGATGGTCGGCAACGAGACCATGCGCCCCCTGCTCAAACAATTGCCGAAGGAGGAGGCCGACGAGTACCGCCGGATCATGGAGACGCCGTGATCCGCGCGCCCGCCGCTAGGTCGGCCTACGCGGCACCACCAGCTTCGACGTCAGGACCTGCACGGCCTCGCCGCGCTGGTTTCGGGTCTCGCTCCTGAGGGCGACGATGCCGCGGTCGGGCTTGCTCCGCGACGGCGTGATCTCCGTCACCTCGCTGAACACCTGCAGCTCGTCGCCCGGCCGCACGGGGCGCGGCCACTTAACCTCTACGCCCGCACCGACGACACCGCCGGCGATCGGCGCGCCCCCGCCGACGAGCAGCCGCATCGTCAGCGCCGCCGTGTGCCAGCCGCTCGCCGCAAGACCGCCGAACATCGACTTTGCGGCAGCCGCCTCGTCGAGGTGAAATGGCTGCGGATCGAACTGCCGCGCGAACGCCTTGATCTCGTCCGTCGTCACGACGAGCGTCGCGCTCTCAAAGCGCTGGCCGACGTGCAGGTCCTCGAGATAAACGCTTCCCTCCATCGGCAACGGTCTCCTCGCGCGGGGTCGCGGCTCGGTTGCGCGTCAGATCGGCAGCACGGAGCGGAGCTGCTGCTCGAACTGCTCTATCCCCTGCAGCGCGCGCGCCTTCATGACGGGATCGAGTGGGCCTGCCACCTCCGGCTTGAAGCCCTCGATCGCCCTCTGCGCGTTGGTGACGATCTTAGTCGCCGCGCACTGTGGGTTGAGCTCGCGCAGAGTCATGGCCTGCAGGAGCTGGGTGAGGATGACGCCGGTGGCGAGGATCAGGCCGTTCAGCTCGGCATTCTCGCGCTCGAGGCGCTCGATGGCGGCGTGGACGTCTTTGGTATCGGACATGGGGGGGAGGCCTCCGTGCGTGGGGGATAAACCGGTGTGCTATCTAGCAAGGGAGCGCGGCCGCCGCAGTGGCGAAATTTGCGGTTGATGGTCGCTGCGGCAACGGGATGACCGCCGGCGAGCGTACCTGGCGGCGCGGCGTTTCTCCCCGCCGCGGGTTGACCGCAGTCATGGATTACCCCAGATGCAAGCGTAAATGCGCGCCGCTCGTCTCCGCCACCGAGAAAGGGATCGATGCCAGCCTTCGCCCAAGTCAACAGGATCGTCGCCTTCCTCCGGTCGGAGAACCCGACGCAAGACATTTCCGTCAATCCCGTCGTCGCACACCCCCACAACACCAGCCGGACGGTCCCGGAGCGGTTGCCGCCGGCCAAGCTCAAAGAGCTGTCCGTGCTTCAGCCGGCCAAGGCGCTCATCGCTACCGCCGAGGAGTGGGCGGGGATCGCCGTCGCGATCGCGCTCTGCTCCTTCTATTGGCACCCCGTCTTGTATCTGGTCGCGGTGCTGTTCATCGGCGCACGCCAGCACGCGCTCCTGATACTCGGACACGACGCTTCGCATTATCGCTACCTGCCCACGCGCTGGCAGAACGATCTCTTTGCCAACCTCTTTTTGATGTGGCCGACGCTCGCGTCGGTGGAGGGCTTCCGCAAGTTTCACGGAACGCATCACCAGTATACGAACCTCGCAAACGACGGGAACCGCCAGCTCTGGCACACCCACAACGCCGAGGGAGAGCTGGAGCCCGAGTGGGTCTTCCCCAAGACGCGGGCCGGCCTCGCGCTGATGATCCTGCGCCGCGCCGCATTCGTCACGGGGATCTCGTGGATAGTCCGCGGCCTCGTCGGCTCCACTTTGATCCCGTCACCGCGCTGGATGATCGCCGCGCGGCTCGCATTCTACGTGTCGGTGGGTTGCCTCTTGACTGTCTTCGGGGCCTGGACCGGTCTCGTCTGGTATTGGCTCGTGCCGTTTTGCACGTCGCATATCGCATTCCAGTACGCGCGCCTGATCTGCGAGCACAGCGCCGTCGAAAGCGACGAAGCCGAGTACAGCATCACGCGCAGCACCGTTCCGACCTGGCTCGAGTCGGTCTTCATCCTGCCGCGCAACGTCGGCTTTCACCTCGAGCATCATTGGTACCCGAGCGTTCCCTTCTATCGGCTGCCGGAGCTGCACCAGCTCCTGATGGCTCGCGAGGGTTTCAAGGCGCACGCCGTGGTCCGGCGCTCCGTCGTCACCTCGCTCGGTGAGTGCATCAAGCCGTAAGCGGGTTGAACTCGCGCAGGGTCACGGTGGGACGGTCACATCGTCGCGCGATGAGGTGGTCGCGAGCCATTCAGCTTCTTGAATATTGTGAGGTAATCCCCAGCTCTGCATCATGACAACGTTGGCTCGCCCTATCCGACCTCTGCCCGAATCGGGCATGGCACGTGCGGCTGCTCAGTCCGTGCGCGTCGCGGCCGGGCCGAGGTCCGACATGCTGGGATTCGTAGCGATCTTCGCGGCCGCTCTTGCCGGGTTTGGTGGCTTGGGCGTGTGGGCAGTTGGCGCTTCCGCAGTTGCGCTCGCCTCGTTGTCATACGCCGAGCACTACCAGCTCTATCGTCGCGGCCAGGAGCTGGGCCTCACCGAGGTGTTGCGCACAACGACGCTGCGCAGCTTTGGCAATGCCCTGATGGCGGCAGGCGGCGCATACGCGGGCGGCTGCCTGCTGAGGCTGCTCTAACTCGGCAGCCAGTCGGTGTCGTAGTTTCCCTTTCGCGCGTCCGCTACGCGCTTGATGCCGTTTCTGGCCTTGGCGCGCAGGCGACGAAATTTTCGACGCCAGTGAATCCGCCGATCAGACAGCTCGATTAGGATTCGCCGATAGGCCGCCTCAGCTTGACCCAGTTGAGCCTGCTCTGCAGCGTTGAACTCCTGCTCGTGAGCGCACGTCGCCGCGAAGTAATGCATATCGCCCTTTTCGAGCCGCTCCCAGTGAGCGAGTGGTTCACACTCTTCAACAAGGCTGATGGCTCCGGGCGAATATTGTGCACCCGTTTCTGGAGCCGTCATCCTCAAATACCCTACAAACGACGAACCGCGAAAGCCGACTTCCGCAGAGAACCGCGTCGCGCGGGCTAAGGTGAGCTTTCTAGCACGTGCGTCTTCTATACCTTGAGCCAGTTCCAAGAGGTCATCGTAAGCCTTCGTCGCAGTCGAAATTCCCAACTTGCGCTGCTGATGAGCCTCTAACTCCTTGAGCTCCAGATTTCGCTCATTTCCAGGCACGCTCAGCGCGCTACGGAAGAAGTTCAGTGCGCGTGTGTAGAATTCTTGGCCTTTTGTGCGATCGGCGCGTGAGGCCGCGATTGCCCCGCGGATGGAGTGCGCGCTCGTCAACTGACGATGCAATGAGGCCGTCAGTCCGTGCGCGATCTTGAGCCGCCGAGTGATGCTCTCCACGGCCTTAGAGAGTTGCCAGTCCGCGCTCGTCTCGACGCTGAGAGCGAGAACTTCATTGTCCCAATTTCGTTCGCGCAAAACCGTTCTCAAGTCCTGATCGACAAAAAGCGGATCATTGGCCCTTTGACCCGGACCTGGCCTTTGAATAGCAGTCAAAAGTTGACCCGTGCTCTCGGTCAGGCGCGCATCGCTCTCTTTTAGGTACTCATCCAGTCGTTTGTGCAGGATGTGCTCGCGGTAACGCCACCATCTCCAGATGCCAAATGAGAAGCCCAACAATCCGACGATCGACTGGCTATATGTCCTTATGAATTGCCCCAGGGCACCGGCTATTCCGCCGGCATGCACTCCCAATCGGCCGAGCAAATCCACCAGCCAACCGGCGTCCACATCGTTCTCTGAGAGCCACGTCGTGAGTTGACAAACGGTATCCTGCGCCCCGCACTCCATACTCGTCCCCCGAAATACGCGTACTTGGCAATGCGCAAACTATGCTCTTAGGTCCGCGCCTTGTACAGGCGCTGACCGTGCGCCGCAGCGCACGCTTTCCACGCTCCAACTAATCCCCGCCTCTCTCCACCTCCCGCATACTCCGCCCATCCCGCCCCGCACAAAGGGGTCGATCTCGAGGCGTCCTGCATC
>CAXMLT010000457.1:0-3557 GCA_964194245.1 uncultured Hyphomicrobium sp. | reverse complement strand
AGTTCAACCTGCTCTACGACCGCGGCACCGTGTTCGGCCTCAAGACCGGCGGCAACGTCGATTCGATCCTCTCCTCGATGCCGCCCGTGGTGAAGTGGCCCTGAGCTGGGTAGCGCCGTGCGGGTGCGACCCTAACGACGGGGCAGCGGACCGGCCCTATCCGCAAGTTGCTCGATCGATGCAAACAGCAGCGTCAAGTCCTCCGGCCGCGACAGGCGATGCTCCGCGTCTGCGATCTCGTGCAGGACCACCCCGCCACCCTTCATGAAGCCCATGAGCTCACGCGTGTGCGCGATCGGCACGGCAGCGTCGAGCGCGCCCTGCAGGATCACGACCGGGCGCCCCGGATCGAACGGTCGGCGCGCCAGCAGATGCTCGCGCCCCTCCTCGATCAGACCCCGCGTGATGGCGTAGGGCTCGCCGTACTCCGACGGCTGATTATAGACGCCCGTCTGCTCGAGGTCGGTCCGCGCGGCCGCGTCGAACTTCTTCCACATCAACTCTTCCGTCATGTCCCACGCGGGCGCGATGAGCACGAGCCCGGCCATGCGGGAAGCCTCCGCGGGAGCCTCGCGCAGCAGCCGGCGCAGGAGCAGCAGCGCGATCCACCCGCCCATGCTGGAGCCGACGATGATCTGTGGCCCGCGCGTCGCGCGGCGAAACACCGCCTCGGCCTCTGCGAGCCATTGGCCGATGGTGCCGTCCTCGAAGCGACCGCTCGATACGCCGTGCCCGGAGTAGTCGAAGCGCGTGCAGCCGTAGCCCTTCTGACGCGCGAACTCCGCCAGCGCAGCCGCCTTGGTGCTCGCCATGTCGGACCGGTAGCCCGACAGCCAGAACAGGCTCACGGGGGGCTCCTTGGCTGGAGGATCGGCGAGATAGGCGATGCGCCGCGTCGCGCCGCCGTCGCCGACGCGCAAGAATTGTGGTTCCCTGTCGCCCACGCCTGACACCTCCTGCCCGCCGGAGAGCTTCTTGGCCGCAAAGCGCCCGACCATACTGCAGATCATCCCCGAGCTCGATACCGGAGGGGCCGAGCTTTCAACCATCGAGATCGCCGAGGCGATCGAGCGCGCGGGCGGCCGCGCCATCGTCTTGAGCGAGGGTGGCCGGCTCGTGCAGCGCCTGCGCGACACGGGCGCGGAGCTGCAGTTCTTCCCGGCGGCCGCGAAGAATCCGGTCCGACTTTGGTGGAACGGACGCCGCATCGCCGAGGTCGTGCGCCGCGATGGCGTCGACCTGATCCACGCGAGAAGCCGGGCGCCGGCCTGGAGCGCGATGATGGCTGCGCGCAAGATGGGGCTGCCGTTCGTGACGACCTACCATGGCGCTTATAACGAGCGCTCGCCGGTGAAGCGGCTCTACAACAGCGTCATGGCGCGGGGCGACGTCGTCATCGCCAACTCGCAGTATACGGCCGACCTCATCCGCATGCGCTACGGGACGCCGCTCGACCGCCTGCGCGTGATCTACCGCGGTGTCGACGACCGGTGGTTCGACCCGGCAAAGGTCGCGGCCCAGCGCGTCAATGCGCTGCGCAAGGAGTGGGGCGTGAAGCCCGGCGCGCGCGTCATCCTCAATGCCGCGCGGCTCACGCGCTGGAAGGGGCAGAACGTCCTGATCGAGGCCGTGCGGCTGTTGCGCGAAGACGGCCGTCTCGGCAGCGGCTTGCTGGTGCTGGCGGGCGACGCGCAGGGGCGCGGCGGCTACCAGCGGCAGCTCGAGCAGGAGGTCCAGAAAGGCGGAGTCGCAGAGCAGGTGCGCATCGTCGGCCACGTTGACGATATGCCAGCGGCGTTTTTGGCGGCGCACGTCGCCGTCGTCGCCTCGATCGAGCCGGAGGCCTTCGGCCGCACCGCGGCGGAGGCGCAGATGATGGGCACGCCCGTCATCGCGACCGACATCGGCGCGCCGCCGGAGACGGTGTTGAGTGCGAGCCGGGTTGGCGCCGGCGAGGCGACGGGCTGGCTGGTGCCGCCGAATAATACGGAGCGGCTGGCGGAGGCGATCGCGACGGCGCTGGCGCTTGCGCCCGAGGCGCGGACCGCGATGGGCGCCCGCGCGCATGCGCACGTGGCGCGGTCGTTCTCCCTGGAAGGGATGAAGCAGCAGACCTTGAAGGTCTACGACGCGCTCCTCAACACGCACATGGCGTCAGCGCCCCCCACCTGACGCGCCGGCGCTCGATGCGCCGCCGCGTCTTCCTCCCCCTCAAGGGGGGAGGAGAAAAGAAGAAGTGCGGCGTTCACCACTGGAGCTTGGAGAATGTTTCCTTTGCTTCGCCCGGAGGCGAGCTGCGCTCTTTCTGTTTTCTCTCCCTCCCCCGCTCAGGGGGAGGGCCGGGGTGGGGGTCACAAAGCGGATGGGGGTGGAAAGGAAGCCTAGACCCGGCTCACGTCCTTCAGGCCCTTCACCTTGCCGTTCTTGCCGCGGCGATTGTTGCGGCCGTTCCTCTCCGCCTTGCCCTCGGCGCGCGCCTCGTCGGTGACGAGCTTGGCGTACGCGGGCAGCGCGAAGGCCGCGTTGTGCACGGCCGGCGTCCAGTAGCGGGTCGCGATGCCGCGCTTCTCCTGGCGCTTGGCGAGCTTCTTCTCCCCGATGTCGAGGTGGTCGTCCTCGTCGGAGGCCCAATTCAACGCGAACGGCCCGCCGAAGTAGCACGGCTGCGTGCACATGTAGGGCGCGACGCAGTCAAACAGCGAGGCGAACGCGCGCGTCGTCTGCGCCAGGTGGTCGGGGAACAAGAACGGCAGGCCGTTCTGCGTGATGAGGATGCCGTCCTCTTTCAGAGCGCGGCGGCAATCGGCGAAAAACTCGAGCGTGTGCAGCACCGCAGACGGGCCGATCGGCTCGGAGGAATCGACGATGATGGCGTCGAAGCGCTCGTCCGTCTCGGCGACGAACTTGCGCCCGTCCGCGATGACGACGACCGTGCGCTCGTCGTCGAAGGTGTTGCCGGGGATCTCGGGGTAGTACTTCAGCGCGGTGTCGATGACGGTACGGTCGATCTCGCACAGCATCGCCTTCTCGATGGTCGGATGCTTCAGGACCTCGCGCATGACGCCGCCGTCACCGCCGCCGACGACCAGCACGCGTCTGGGCTTGTCCATCACCATCAGGGGCACGTGCGCCATCATCTCGTGGTAGATGAACTCGTCCGACGTCGTGAGCTGGCACACGCCGTCGAGCATCAGCACGGTGCCCCAGGTCGGGTTCTCGAAGATGACGAGGTGCTGATGCGCAGTCTTGACCTCGTGCAGCACCTTGGATGCTTCGAGGCGCACGCGCCAGTGCGGGTGGAACGTCTCTTCGATCCAGCGAGCCATGGGCAGGAGCCCCCAAACGTCGGCACGAGCGCGCCCGGCCATCGACGGCAATAGCAAGACGCGCGCAGCCATCCCGAGACTGCGCGCGCCAATTCCGGCGTGTTACTGAGGCCTTACGCGGCCCGTCGCGCCTTGGCGACACGTACCGGCACCTTCTTGGGCGCGGCCATGATCCAGCTGCGCTCTTCGAGCGAGCCGGCGCGCAGATGCTCCTTGACCACGGTCTTGGTC
>CAXMLT010000456.1:0-1645 GCA_964194245.1 uncultured Hyphomicrobium sp. | reverse complement strand
CTAGTGGCTCTGCACAGTGATTTTGACGGGTTGGGTCCGGCGTTCATATTAGCTCGGGCAGGAGTTTCGAATCAACGAGGACCTCGATGCTGCGAGGCGTCCTTGGTTGCCTTCTGATGAGGCCGGCTCGTTTCAGCGCCAGCACCATCTGGTGAACCGAAGGCGGGCTGACGCGGAAATATTCCTGGATGTCGGTTTCGGCCGGGGGCCTGCGGTGCAGCCGCGTATAGAGTTGGATATAGGCCAGATACTGGCCCTGCCTGGGCGTGAAGGTTTTTGCTGAAGGACTCACGCCTGCCATCCGATTCAGTTGTTGGTGCGTGCCTCGAACACGGAGGCACGCCATGAATGTACGCTATCGGGTCGACCTCAGCCAAATCGAGGGCACCGAACTGAGGGCGCTACTCAGCGGCGGCAAGCATGCGTCACGCAAGCTCAAGCGAGCGCAGATTTTGCTGGCCGCCGATGCCGGGGCCAGCGACGAAGAGATTGCAAGGAGCGTCGGCGTGGGCGGCTCGACCGTGTACCGAACCAAGCGACGCTTCGTGGAAGGCAATCTGGAGCGGGCGCTGAGCGAAGAGCCGCGTCCCGGAGCGGAGCGCAAACTTACGGGCAAGGAAGAAGCCTTGCTGGTGGCGACAGCCTGTGCCAGCCCGCCCAAGGGCCGCGCCCGCTGGACGCTTGAGCTGCTGGCAGGCGCGATGGTCAATCTCACCGAACACAAGAGCCTGTCGCACGAGACGGTTCGGCGGCGCCTGGCCGAAAATGACCTCAAGCCCTGGCGTAAAGACATGTGGTGCATTCCGAAGGTCGATGGCGAATACGTCGCCCGCATGGAGGACGTGCTTGACCTCTATGCCGAAGCGCCCGATCCCAAGCGGCCGGTGGTGTGCTTCGACGAAAGCCCGGTGCAACTCATCGGCGAGGCGCGTCAGCCGATTCCGGCCGAGCCTGGCCGGCTCGAACGTTACGATTACGAGTATCGTCGCAACGGCACGGTCAATCTCTTCGTCTTCCTCGACGTCCATCGTCCCTGGCGCAAGGTCAAAGTCACCGAGCGCCGAGCGGCAGAAGATTATGCCCACTGCATGCGCGACCTCGTCGATATCCATTATCCCGATGCCGAGATCATCCGGGTCGTCCAGGATAATTTATCGACCCACTCGGCCGGCGCCCTGTATCACGCGTTCCCGCCAGCCGAAGCCAGGCGGATCTTGCGACGGCTCCAGTTCCACTACACCCCCAAGCACGCAAGCTGGCTCAACATGGTAGAGATCGAGATCGGCGTCCTGCGCGGTCAGTGCCTGGATCGCAGGATCGACGACCCCAAACGACTGCGCCGCGAAATCACAGCCTGGGAGCGGAGGCGAAATGACGCCCGCTCCCGCATCAAATGGATGTTCACAACAGACAAGGCCCGCGCCAAAATGGGCCGCACCTATCCTGCCACTTCCAAAGAGTCATAATCACTGTGCAGAGCCACTAGGTAGTGTTAAATTTCGGGGTAGCATCATCGCCAGCTTGGAGGATGCGCCATGACAGAACCTAAAATAGAAATGGAAGTACCGCTACAGGTTCGCGAGTTCGCAAAAAAAAGTGTTGACCAAGCGGAGAAAGCGATCTCGTCATTTATGGATTCAGCCAG
>CAXMLT010000455.1:0-2159 GCA_964194245.1 uncultured Hyphomicrobium sp. | reverse complement strand
TCGGCATCGGCGGCGGGCGCCGCGGCGGAGTCGGGCTGCGGGTCGGCGACCGCGACCTGCTGCGTTGCCGGCTGGCCCTCGCGTCCCTTGCGCGCCTCCTGCACGAGCTCAGGCTGCGGGTCGGGGCCATTGCAGGCCTTGGTGTAGAAATCGGAGGCAATGGTCGACAGGTCGCGCACATAGTTGCGCGAGGTCGGCGCCCACTGCTGGGCGACGAGCGTGAACGTCATCGGGCCCTTGATCGACTTCTGCCAGTCGGTCAGCACGCCCCATTCCTGCACCTTGCGTGTGCGCTCAGCGACCGGATTGTCGATGTGCTCGCCCGCATACATCATGAGGTGCTGCAGGTGCGCTTTGACGCCGGAGGAGATGTCGGCAAAGGCCTCGCCGTGGGCACCGCCACCCGAGGCGCCGAGCCCGGCGAAGTTGTTCTGGGTCGAGCGCACGTCGCCCGTGAAGCTCAGGGCGCCCGTCTCGAGCACCATCTGGAAGAAGGCGATGTCCCAGCGGAGCCCCAGCTCCTCGCCGTGGCGCATGTATTCGGTGGCGACGCTGTCGAAGCGGGATTCGGCCTTGGGGTTTCGCGAATGCAGGTACGCCATCAGGCGGCCCGGCGTGGCACAGGCCGGGACTTCATTGGCGTTGGAAATCTTGACTTGGGGGAGGTCGGCCGCTCGGGCTGGTACGAAGACGGCGGTGGCAAGAGCAATAGAGAGCGATGCTCCGAAGAGTCTCTTCATGAGAACACCCGTTGTGAACGCGGCGCTGCGTTTCTGCGATTGCGCCCTACGAAACCAACAAACGTTCTTAAAGGCTTAACGTTAACGACTGGTTTACGTCTCGCCGGGCGCTTGATGCAGAATGCGCGAATGATTGGGGCGCGAGTTGGAGCAACGAAGGGAGGAATTGTGGCGCAAGCGTTGTCTATGCTTCGTGTTTAATGCTCCCGCGAGCGCCTCTCAGCTCAGGTGCTGGCCGCCGTCGAGGGCAATCATCTGACCGGTCATCGAGGGCGTCGCGAGGATGAAGCGCACCGCGGCGGCAATCTCCCGCAGGGTGGGCCCGTGCTTTAGCGGAGTCGCCGAAGCCTCTGCGGCGAAGTCCTTTTTCGTCTGATGCACGCTCTGCAGAACGGGGCCCGGGCCAATGGCATTGACGCGTACGCGCGGGGCCATGGCCTGCGCCAGCGTCTGCGTCGCGGTCCAGAGCCCGGCCTTGGAGATCGTATAGGAGAAGAAGTCGGGGGTCGGCCTCCAAACTCTTTGGTCGATAATGTTTATGACGTTGCCTTCCGCACCCTCGGGCAGGTTGAGATAAAGCGCCTGGGCGAGAAACACCGGCGCCTTCAGGTTGATCTCGAGGTGCGTGTCCCAACCGGGCGGCGTCACCGAGGTGACCGTGTCGAGAAAGAACTCGGACGCGTTGTTGACGAGGCACGTCGGCGCCCCGAGCGCGTCGGCGCAGCGGCCGATCAGGGAGGCAACGTCCTGCGCCTTGGCGAGGTCGCCGGAAAGAGCTGCCGCCGTTCCTCCGCTCGACCGGATTTGCTCGGCAAGCGCCTCCGCTTCGGCGCGCGAGCGGCGATAGTGGATGCCGACGCGCCAGCCGTGCGCGGCGAGGTCGAGCGCTATGGCGCGGCCGATCCTGCGGGCGGCACCGGTGATCAGGGCTGTTTGGGGCACGGTTGCGTCGGGCATGGGGCTCAGAAGTGTAGCTTTGGGGCCGTGGTCACAAGATTGAAAAGAGTGGGCTACGCAACCTGAAAATCTTAGGCAGGAGTTTCGCCTGATTTTTGTGCACAGATCACGACTCAAGCTGGTTGTGCGGAGAGCTGAATGCCGCTGAGTCGAGCGCTTTGTGAACGATAAGTAGTCAAATCCAGGGGGACGTTGCCGTTATGTGACATGGTTGACGGGGAGGTACCGCAACTCGTCATTTTGCCTTGAGGCTGGGGCCGTTTACGCTTTTATTCATCCCTCGAAGCGTTCCGAACAGAGCGCCGCAAGTGCGGCCACGAGTAACTTTGTGGCCAAGTCAGTCGTGTATCGGGGGTGTAGCAAATGGCCGGATCTCGTAGCGTAGCCGCTCTGTGCGGGGTGTCAGGCGTAGCGCTCCTCGCATTCTCGGGCGCAGCCCATGCCGATGACTGGTTTAAGGAC
>CAXMLT010000454.1:0-2248 GCA_964194245.1 uncultured Hyphomicrobium sp. | reverse complement strand
GCCGACCTCTCCCCGCCGGGGAGAGGTGAGGGAGCCAGCCTCCGCGCCACCTTCTCCCTCTCCCCGTCCATGCGAAGCATGGCTCCGCCCTGACGTGGGGGAGGGTTGGGGTGAGGGGGCGAACCGGCTCAATGAGGGATCTGTGGCATCAGCGGTCGCCGCACTCATCGGCCGCACCACGAGCAACCGCGCGGCGTCACGAGGGCTCGCCGGATGCAGCGCGATCCGGTCCTCGGGCAGGTCGAAGTCGAACAGGTCCGTGCGCATCAGGAGACGCGGATCATCAGCGCCCCGATTACCAAAAGGACTGCGCCGGCCACCCGCCCAAGCGTCAGCTCGCGCACCGCGAGATCGAAGTACCCCAGCCGGTCGAGCATCAATCCGGCCAGCAATTGCCCGCTAACGATAAACGCCATGGTCGACGCCACGCCGAGCTTGGGGGTGAGGACCAGCACGCACGTCACGAAGATCGCGCCGAGGCAGCCGCCGACGAAGAGCATCAATGGCGGCGGCGCCCGCCACGCGATGGAGATGCCTTGGGCCTGGACTGTTGCGAGCGTGATGACCGTGAGCACCAGGGTACCGGCGACGAACGACACCGCCGCAGCGGCGATGGGCGAGCCGAGGTCGCGCGCGAGCTGCGCGTTGATGGGTCCCTGCAGCGCGATCACCATGCCGGACAATATGCCGAGCAGCGACCAGACAACTCCCATTGTCGATATCCTTTTTTCGCGCGCGGCACCGACGATCAGCCCCGGTTGGGCAGAAGCTCCCACAGGCCCGCCGCCGCCAGAATGAGCCAGCCGACGATCATGGTCGAGCCGCCAATCGGCGCCGCCATGGGAAACAGACGATGGCCCAGCAGCGTGCGCGCGACGATGTCGCCCGAGAAGAGCGAGACCCCGACCAGCAGGATCAGCGCGGCCAGCAGGAAGCCGCCCGGATGTGCGGCGCGCGACGCGAGCGCCGCGACCGCGAGCGCGGCGGCAGCGTGCATGAGGAGGAAATGCGCCGGCGGGGTCATCGCCGCGTAGCCCTCGCCGTGCGCACCCATGGCCGCGAGCGCCACACCGGCAGCGCCGGCGAGGCCCGCATAGATCACAATTGCCGCGATCGCCTGGGTCATCGATCCGCTCCCTTAGGCCGCGTCGGCCGCGACCTTCATGGACACGATCTTGTCGGGATCCTTCACGGGCTCGCCACGCTTGATCTTTTCGACATTCTCCATGCCCTCGATCACCTTGCCCCACACCGTGTACTTCTTGTCGAGGAAGGTCGCGTCGTCGAACACGATGAAGAACTGGCTGTTGGCGCTGTCGGGGCTCTGCGAGCGCGCCATCGAGCACACGCCGCGCACATGCGGCTCGGCGTTGAACTCGGCCTTGAGGTTTGGATATTTCGAGCCGCCGGTGCCGGTGCCGTGCGGGCAGCCGGTCTGCGCCATGAAGCCTTCGATCACGCGGTGGAAGGGGCGCCCGTTGTAGAAGCCTTCGCGCGCGAGCTGCTTGATGCGCTCAACGTGCCCGGGCGCGAGATCGGGACGCAGCGCGATGACGACGCGGCCCTTCGTGGTTTCGAGGATGAGGGTGTTCTCGGGGTCGGTGGCTGCGGCCATGCTGGTCTCCTTGGGGATTAGTCTAGGGGGGTGGGTTCTGTTCTCACCTGTTCCGCGATTGACGGATGTGCCAGCACACGCCGGCGGGATCGACGATGTTGACCTCGCGGCCCCAGGGGAACTCGGCCGGGGCCTTGAGGCGCACGCCGGCGAACCGGCGCTCGAGGTCCTTTGCTTCGATCTCCGACCAGTAGCCGTCGAGATCGTCGACCTCGAGGGTCAGCATCTGGTTCTTCTGCCAGTCCGGCACCTCGATGGCCTGGAGAAAGAAGAACGCCGCGCCATAACGCAAGCCGGCGAGACCGTCGTGCTTCCAAAGAGTCTCGAATCCCAGCTCGGCGAAGAAGGCGAGCGCGGTCTCGAAATCGGCGCCCGCAGGCACGAAGGGATAGAGCGCGGTCGCCTGCGCCTTCATGCCCGACCTCGCTCCGTACGCGTATGCCAAAGGGCCACGGCGCGTCACTTCTGCAGATAGACCTTCTTCATGGTGTCGGGGATCGGCGGCGGCTCGCCGGGCGCGATCTTGTCGACGTTGTCCATTCCGTCGACGACCTGCCCCCACACCGTGTATTGGCCGTTGAGCCCGGAGCAGCCGGTATCGGTGTAGCAGATGAAGAACTGGCTGTTGGCGCT
>CAXMLT010000453.1:0-1964 GCA_964194245.1 uncultured Hyphomicrobium sp. | reverse complement strand
GAGCTCGGCGGCAAGTCGCCCAACATCTTCTTTGCCGACGTATTCAACGAGGATGACGCCTTCTTCGACAAGGCGCTCGAGGGCTTCACCATGTTCGCCCTCAACCAGGGCGAGGTGTGCACGTGCCCGTCGCGCGCACTCGTGCAGGAGTCGATCTACGATGCATTCATGGAGCGCGCGATCCAGCGCGTAAAGAAGGTGGTTCAGGGCAACCCGCTCGACCCCAACACCATGATCGGCGCGCAGGCCTCCTCCGACCAGCTCGAGAAGATTCTGTCCTATATCAACATCGGACAGGGTGAAGGCGCGCGCGTGCTGACCGGCGGCCACAAGGCCGATCTCGGCAAGGGCTTCGAAGGCGGCTACTACGTCGAGCCGACCGTGTTCGAGGGCCACAACAAGATGCGCATCTTCCAGGAGGAGATCTTCGGGCCGGTGCTCGCGGTCACGAAGTTCAAGACCGAGGAAGAGGCCCTCGCGATCGCCAACGACACGCTCTACGGCCTCGGCTCCGGAGTGTGGTCGCGCGACGGCAATACCGCCTACCGCATGGGCCGCGGCATCAAGGCGGGCCGCGTGTGGACCAACTGCTACCACCTCTATCCCGCGCACGCGGCCTTCGGCGGCTACAAGCAGTCGGGCGTCGGCCGCGAGACGCACAAAATGATGCTCGATCACTACCAGCAGACGAAGAACATTCTCGTCAGCTATAGCCCGAAGGCGCTCGGGTTCTTCTAAGGGTCGGTGCCGTGGAGTGGGAGGTCGGGGCTTCTCCCGATCTTTCGCTCCCGCTCCGGATAGGCATGGCCGTATCTCATGACCGTCTCTAGGGTCTCAAACACGCCCGCCGCCGCGGCCCTGATCGGCAAGCTGCGCGCGGTCCACGGCGAGCTGCTATTCCATCAATCGGGCGGGTGCTGCGATGGCAGCGCGCCGATGTGCTATCCGCTGGGCGAATTCAAGATCGGCCAGCGCGACGTCTACCTCGGACGCATCGCGGGATGTCCGCTGTACATCAGTGGGCCGCAGTTCGAGTATTGGCAGCACACGCATCTGATCATCGATGTCGTCCCCGGCCGCGGCGCCGGCTTCTCGCTGGAAGCCCCCGAAGGCATGCGCTTCCTGACGCGCTCGCGCGTATTCACCGACGCCGAGATCGAGGAGCTCGACCGGGCCGGCGGTCCTCCACGGGGACCCGAGGCAATGCACGCCAACGCCGACTAGCGTTGATAAAAGTTGCGCGCGCTGGCGCTCGCGGGCTAAATCGACATCCCGTCGGGAAATAGGGCACGCGCTGCATGGGATCCCTTGCCCCAACGATTGCTCCGACCCCTCCTCACCCCAGAGTGCTCGGGTGGGTCGGGACGACCGCCCTCGCCATGGGCGGCAGCAATCAAATGATCTTCATCATCGCGGCGCTTTTCGTTGGCCAGGACGCCATCCTGGGCCAGGGGAGCGCGGCGGTGCCGCTGCTCATGTTCGGCGTGCTGCTCGGCTGGGCCGCGGCACCCGCCTGGACCGAACTCGTCCTGATGTGGCCGAACCGCGTCGGCGGCATCTCAGCCGCCTGCGCCGAGGCATTCCGTCCTTACAATCCGGTCCTCGCCTCTCTCACCGGCACTTGCTACTGGTGGGGCTGGATCCCGACGTGCGGACTGACCGCGTTGCTGTCCGCGGCCGCTTTCCAGCACTGGTACTTCCCCACCCTGCCGGTCGAAGCTGTTGCCATCGGCATCGTCTGCTTTTTCACCTTCACCAATCTTTGCGGGATCGTTTGGGTTGCACGTTTTGCTATCCCGATCGCCACGGCCTCGGCCACGCTTGCGTTTCTTTCGGCCCTGATCCCGATCTTCTCGGGCTCGGTCGACTGGCACCAGGCATTTTCGTATCAGTTGACCACGCCGTTCGAGGGCTGGTTCGGCAACGTCACCTCCGTCATGGCCGGCCTCTACCTGATCGGCTTC
>CAXMLT010000452.1:0-2573 GCA_964194245.1 uncultured Hyphomicrobium sp. | reverse complement strand
GCGCTGGCGCTGGCCGCCCGACAGCTTGACCCCCCGCTCGCCAACGTGCGCGTCGTAGCCCTCGCGGCCGTGCAGGTCCTGCAGGCCGCCGATGAACTCGTGCGCGTGCGCGCGCTCGGCCGCCATGATCGCCTGCGTCTCGCCCGCGTCGGGGCGGCCATAGAGGATGTTATCGCGCACCGAGCGGTGCAGGAGCGAGGTATCCTGCGTCACGACGCCGATCTGGCTGCGCAGGCTGTCCTGGGTGACGTGCGCGATGTCCTGGCCATCGATGAAGATCTGCCCATGCTCCAGGTCGTGGAAGCGCAGGAGCAGCGACACGAGCGTCGACTTGCCGGCGCCCGAGCGCCCGACGAGGCCGACCTTCTCGCCCGGCGCCACGTGCAGCGACAGGTTCTGGATGACGCCGCCCGGCTTGCCGTCGCCGGCCGAGCGCGTGTGCCCGTAGTCGAAGCTCACGTCGTCGAACTCGATGGAGCCGCGCTTCACGTCGAGTGGCTTTGCATCCTTGGCATCGACGACCGAGAACGGGCGCGCGATCGTCATCATGCTTTCCTGCACGACGCCGACGTTCTCGAAGATGCCGGCGAGCGTCCACATGAACCAGCCCGACATGTTCATGAGCCGGATGATGAGGCCGGTGACGACGCTGATGGCGCCGATCGATATCTCGCCGCGGCTCCACAGCCACAAGGCGAGCCCCGTGGTGCCGACGAGAACGGTGCCGTTCAGCGTCCACAGCACCGCCTCCATGATGGTGTTGAGGCGGAGCTGGTCCTGGTAACGGGCGAGGTGCTCGTCGATCGCCTCGCGCGCGTATTGATCCTCACGCTCGGTGTGGGCGAAGAGCTTGACCGTCATGATGTTGGTGTAGATGTCGACGATGCGCCCCGTGAGCATCGAGCGCGCCTCCGACATGACGCCCGACAGCTTCTCGATCTTGGGCACGAAATAGTTGAGCGTCACCCCGTAGCCGGCGAGCCAGATGGCGAGCGGTATGACGAGCCGCCAATCGGCCTCGAAGAACAAGAGGAACGCGCCGATCCAGTGCACCGCTACCCAGACGACGACGTCGCAGACGTTGGCGGCGACGTCACGCACCGCGGGGCCGACCTGCATGACGCGCGTCGCGATGCGCCCGGCAAAGTCGTTCTGGAAGAAGCCGAGGCTCTGGCGCACCACGTAGGAGTGCGCGCGCCAGCGCACGAGCACACTGACGGGGCCCAGGATCGCCTGCTGCTTCGTCAGGTCCGTGAGGGCGGAGAGGACCGGTCGTAGAACGAGCGCTACGAAGGCCATGAAGGCGAGCTCGTGGCCGTGCTCAGCGAAGAACTGAGACGGCGAGGATGTCTCCCGCATGAGGTCGATGATGCGCCCGATAAAGGCGATGATGGCGACCTCGATGCCGGCGGCGGCGAGTGTCAGCACGGTCAGGGCGGCGAACGCCCACGTTACCGGCTTCAGGTAGAACCAGAAGAATGCCGCGAGCCGCTTCGGCGGCTCCGTGATGGGAGCCGGCGCATAGGCGTCGATGCGCGTCTCGAACCAGCGAAAGATTCGCTCAAACATCGGGAACATGGGGGCCCGCTCTGCTCTGATCTCAATCAAGTGTCGCGAGCCCGCGGCCATGGCGCCGCCTGCAGTTCCAACGACTTTCTCGATTTCACCTGGGACACATATAGGCTAACCGTGCTTCTGGTCCAAAGGAAGGCCCAAGGTCACAGACAAGGGCATGGGCGGGAGCCGCATGGGAGAAGAAAAAACCGAGCTCGATCAGCGAAAAGAGGTGGCGCGCGCCTGGTTTGAGGAGCTGCGCGACCACATCTGCTTAAGCTTCGAGGCGCTCGAGACCAACCTTCCGGCGAAGGCCCCCCTCGGTGACCTTCCGCCCGGCCGCTTCGTGCGCACGCCCTGGCAGCGCACCGATCATACGGGGGGCGAAGGCGGCGGAGGCGTCATGAGCGTGATGACGGGGCGCGTGTTCGAGAAGGTCGGCGTCCACACCTCGACCGTCTTCGGCGAGTTCGCACCCGAGTTCAGGAAGCAGATCCCAGGTGCCGAGGAGCACCCCGAGTTCTGGGCCTCGGGCATCTCGCTCATCGCGCATCCGCAGAATCCCAACGTGCCGGCCGTGCACATGAACACGCGCATGGTCGTCACGTCCAAGTGGTGGTTCGGCGGCGGCGCCGACCTGACCCCCGTGCTCGAACGACGCCGCACGCAAGCGGATGCCGATACACAAGCTTTCCACGCGGCCATGTATGACGCCTGTCAGCCCCACGCCGTCGCCGACTACGCGCGCTTCAAGACATGGTGCGACGAATACTTCTATCTGCCACACCGCAAGGAGATGCGCGGCATCGGCGGCATCTTCTACGACTACCTGACGCCCGAGACGGCGCAAGGCGGCTGGGATGCGGCCTTGGCGTTCACGCGCGACGTGGGCCAGGCGTTCCTGCGCGTCTATCCGGCGCTCGTGCGCGGCAACTACGCGCTCCCCTTCACCGCGGCCGACCGCGAGGAGCAGCTCGTGCGCCGCGGCCGCTACGTCGAGTTCAACCTGCTCTACGACC
>CAXMLT010000451.1:0-1644 GCA_964194245.1 uncultured Hyphomicrobium sp. | reverse complement strand
AAGATCGACAGCCGCACCATCCTCAATGAGCAGGGCGCCGAGGCCCTCCTCGGCCAGGGCGACATGCTCTACTCGCTGGGCTCCGGCCAGACCATCCGCGCGCATGGGCCGTTCGTGTCCGACGACGAGGTCGAGCGCATCGCGGAGGCGCTGCGCCGGCAGGGACCTCCGATCTATGTCGAAGGCATCACGGACACCGCGGTTCCCGCCGAAGCGGGAGACGGCGCGCCGCGCGCCGCAAGCGAGGACGACCTCTACGACATGGCGGTCGCCGTCGTGCTGCGTGACCGCAAGGCTTCGACGAGCTATCTGCAGCGCCGTCTGTCGATCGGCTACAATCGTGCTGCCGACGTCATCGAGCGTATGGAGCGCGAGGGGCTGATCGGCCCGCCAACCGGCATCGGTAAGCGCGAGATCCTCATCACGGGGCGTGACGGGGACGCGGTACGCGCATCCGTGCGCTAGCGCGCTCGGCGCAGCTATTCCGCCAACGCATCGCCCACATCTCGTCGCAATGTTCGGGAAAGTCGGGAGCGCCAGGTCTTTTCCGGCCATCCGGGGGCATTTATCAAAGATCAGCGGCAACCGAATTCGATTCGCGGAGGCTCGGGCGACCGATGCATCACATGAGATCTATGGCGTTGGCAGCAACGTCGTGCTTCGGACTCCTGCTCGTTTCCTTCGCGGCCCAGGGCGAGGATGTGCCCAAGCCCGTCGAGGCCAAGAGGCCCGCCGAAGCCACACCCGCTGCGAAGCCGGCGGACCCGGCGACAAAACCGGCAGATGCCGCGGCAAAGCCGGCCGATGCCGCGGCAAAGCCTGGCGAACCATCCAACGCCGGCAATGCCGCGTGGAATGCCGAGGTCGCGCCGACCAACTCCGCCGACGGCATCGCGCTTGACGGGCACCAGAAGGACGTCGTCAACAAGGTCAGCGGCTATTTCAGCGGCATCAATACGTTGCAGGGCAGCTTCCTGCAGACCGGTGCCGACAACCGCCGCATGAAGGGCAAGTTCTACCTGTCCCGCCCGGGGCGCTTCCGCTTCGACTATGCGCGCCCGTCGCGGCAGATCGTCGTCTCCGACGGCCGCTACCTGGCCATCCAGGATCTCGATCTCAACAATGAGGATCGGGTGGCCCTCGACCAGACACCCTTCCGCCTTTTGCTCAGGACGGATGTTAATCTTGTCCGCGACGCCCGCATCACCGAGCTGCAGGAATCGGACGACATGCTGGTGCTAGGATTGGAGGACAAAGATCCTAATACCACAGGTCGTATCAAGCTTTACCTTGCAACCAAGCCCAACCTTGAGCTGAAGGAGTGGGTGACGCGCGACGCGCAGGGGTCAGACACCCGCGTGGAGGTCTCCGATCTCGCCAAGAGCGTCCAATTGGACGCTGATTTGTTCACTATAAAGACCATCGGGAAGCCTATGGCTACTCCCTGATGCTGCCAGCACGGCCTTGGGCCGGTGTGGCTGTTCGGACTCGCGGCAACCGCAGAGCTGGGGAAAACCCCAGCCGGGCGGTAACATTTTTGTGAGAAGGGCCTCCGGGCTCTATTGAACTCTGCCCGCTTGCGCTTAAGTCAAGCTGGTCAGGTGATGTCACCCTGTATCGGTAGTGCCCCCCGTCTAGCCGAAA
>CAXMLT010000450.1:0-1843 GCA_964194245.1 uncultured Hyphomicrobium sp. | reverse complement strand
GGCGGCGGCGGCGGCGGCGGACGCTTGCCGCTGTGGGAGGCGCTCGCAAAGTCGCTGAACACGGTTGCTGTCGAGCTTTCGTTCGCCGTCGGCCGCGACAAGGTGATCGAGATGACGCGGCGGCTAGGCATCACCGGCATCCGCCCGACCTGCACCATGGCGATCGGCGACTACGGCATCAGCCCGCTCGAGCATGCGGGCGGCGTTGCCACGCTCGCCAACGGCGGCAAGCTCGCCAAGCCCTACGCTATCCTCGATCTCGTCTCTTCCAAGGGCGACCTCGTCTACAGCCGCGACCGCGACGAGCCCGAGGCCCCGCAGGTCATCAAGCGCTCGGTCGTCGAGAAGATGAACTGGATGCTGAATAAGGTCGTCACCGACGGCACCGGCACGGCGGCCAAGCTCGACTTCACCAACGTCGCCGGCAAGACCGGCACCTCGACCGGACCTAAGGACGTGTGGTTCGTCGGCTTCACCGGCAAGTATGTGGGCGCGGTCTGGCTCGGCAACGACGACAACCGTCCCATGGCGTCGGGCACCACCGGCGGCCATTTCGCGGCGCCGGTCTGGCACTCCTTCATGTCGGTCGTGCATACCGACATGAACATCCCAACCATCCCCGGCCTCGAGCCGCACCCGGTTCAGGTCGCCGAGCAGCAACGCATCGCCGCGATGCGGGCCGAGGGTACGGCTCCTGCGGCGCCGGGCGATGCGACGAAGGCCTCGTCGAGCCTGATGTCCGATCCGACGCGAGAAGCGCTGAAGCACCTGGCGGAATCCTTGCGTAAGGCCGCCGGCATCGCCGAGCCGGTCGAGCCCACTCCACCAAAGCTTCCCGGCACCAAGCCACCGGCGGCGCCAGGCGCGGCGCCTGCGAAGCGCGCCGACGGCACGCCGCCTGGGCGGTCGCCCACGCTGCCATACGACAACACAGTGGGCGCCATACAGCCGGCGCCCAGCGGGATACCTCATCGTGCTGTCCCATAGCGCCCTCACACCCATCCACGTCGTCCTGCTCAAGGTGCAGAAGCGGATTGCCATTGTGTTCGGCATCCTCGGCGACTGGGCCGCCTTCATCGGCTCCGTGCTGATCTTAGGTCTCGGCACGAGTTGGTACATGATCGACGTCGGCACGCCGCTCACGACCGTGCGCCAAGGGCCCTGGGTCGGCTGGGTCAATGGCGGCCGCGCGGACGCCGACCCCTACACGCGCGCGCACTTCACGCGGCTCGGGTCGCTGCAGCTCAGCGCCGAGAACCTGATGACGTACGTCGCCTACACCGACAGCGAGGGGCGCCGCCTGCACTCCTCCTGCGACTACTCCGTCGAGGGCCGCGAGCCCGGTACCAACTGGTGGAGCGTCTCGGTCTTCAACGATCGCGGCGAGCTCATTGCCAACCCGGCCCAGCGCTATGCTTTCACAAGCCAAACGGTCGCCTTGCGCCCCGACGGCACCTTCGTGGTTGCGCTTGCGCGCGATGCCCGCCCCGGCAACTGGCTGCCGACGGGCGGCGCGGGGCGCCTCGCGCTCACCCTGACTACGATCGATGCCACGACACCCGTGCTGGTGAAATCGGGTGCTGCCCCGAAGCCCTTGCCCGAAATCCGGAGGGTCCAATGCCGATGACCCTGCGCGACCGGCTGGGACAGGCCAACTGGCAGCTCATCCTTGCTGCCCCGGTCGCCGCTGGCATCCTGCACATCTGCGCCACGCTGGCAGCGCCCTACCTCACGGCCGATTCCGCCTACAGCCGGCTCGCGCCGGCGCTCCCGGTCAACAAGATGCGCGTGCTGCCCGAGGTCGCGCCCGGCTCCGAGCCGCTGCCGTTCCTGTCGGCGGACG
>CAXMLT010000449.1:0-4061 GCA_964194245.1 uncultured Hyphomicrobium sp. | reverse complement strand
GTTGTGGCTTGGGTTCGACCATCTCCTGACGTTCCTGACCTACACGGCCGCGCTGGGTGGCGTTCTGGCGCTCGGGGTGCTCGCCTACCGCAGCGCCCCGGTCGGCGCGTTGCCCTTGCCGGGCTGGGCGGCCCGCCTGCACACCAAAGGCGAGGGCATGCCCTACGGCGTCGCCATCGCGGCAGGGGCCTTCGTTATTTACCCGGCAACCCTTTGGTATGCGGCCTTTACCGGCTGAAATGCCCGTGCAGCGGGCTTCTAATGGCCTCGCGAATGGCCTCAAGAAGGGTCAATCTGCGACGCCGATTAACCTCGCGTTGACGTTTGTCCTGCAGTGTCGGGAAAGAATCGAGAGGTCGAGTCTCGGGTTGAAAGGACCCGTTACTGCATGAAGCGAGCACAACTGATCGGGATCACGATCGCTGGCGGCGCCGGGCTCGCGGCATTTCTGCTGATGCGTTCGATCACCAGCGGACCCTCCGAGCCGACGCAGGTCGGAGTGCCTGTAAATGCAACCGAGGTGCTCGTGGCGGCCCGCGATCTCTCCATGGGCGACATCACTAAGCGTACCGACTTCCGCTGGCAGACGTGGCCCGCCGATTCCGTGACGCCGACCTTCATCACCAAGGAGGAAGGCAACAACGGCATGACCTCGGTGACGGCCGCGGTGGTCCGCTCGCCGATCACGCTTGGCGAGCCCATCGTGCGGCTGAAGCTCATCAAGGCGGGTGACGGCGGTGTGCTTGCGGCCATTTTGCCGAGCGGCATGCGCGCGATCTCGACGCGCATCAAGGAGGAGACATCCGCGGGGCGTTTGATCCTCCCCAACGACCACGTGGACGTCATTCTGACGCGCCACCTGCATTCTGGATCGGGCGCGCAGGAGCAGTATGTCAGCGACACGCTGTTCCACAACATCCGTATCTTGGCAATCGGCCAGCAGATCGAGACCAAGGAAAACGGCAAGAAGGCGGCGGAAGGAGCTGCCAACACGGCGACGCTGCAACTCACGCCTCGCCAAGCCGAGATGCTCGCGCTAGCCAACTCGATGGGTGAGATCAGCTTGTCGTTGCGCAGCCTCGCCGACGGCGAACCCAAGACACCGACGGCTGAAACGGACCCCTTCAACACCGAGCGCTCAAGCGCGGTGCGTGTGTTCAAATATGGCGTCCCTACTCGCGCGTACGGCGTGAACTGAGTGCAGTGATTCAGTTTCGGCTGTCGAAAAGGTAATCGATCATGCGAACGACCCAAAAATGGGCTCGCGCGAGCATGGCCGCCGTGTTCTTCGTCGCCACGGTAACGGGCGGCGCACAGGCGGCCGATGTGAAGGGCAGATCTGATCTTCAGGTCGGCCGTGATTCCGTGCTGCGCATTCCACCCAATGCGAAATTCCCGTTGTCGAAGCGGCTTGGCCTCGGCGTCGGCCGCTCGATTGTGGTGCAATCGCCAGTGCCGCTGAAGGACGTGATGGTTTCCGACCCCACGCGCCTCGATGCCGTGGTGCAATCTTCGGACCGGGTGTTCCTGATCGCCAAACAGTCCGGCCAGACCAACGCCTTCTTCTTCGACGAGTACGGCCAACAGATCCTGACGCTCGAAGTGGCCATCGGTGCCGATCTTTCCGCCCTCGACGAGTTTCTGGCCCGCATCATTCCCGGCTCCAACATTCACAGCGAGATCGCTGGCAAGGCAGTCGTGCTGACCGGTACCGTGCGCACGCCGATCGATTCCAATCGCGCCGCGCAGGTCGCCGCCCAGTTCGTCGGCGCCAATAGCGGCAGCCTCGGCGCCGTCAATGCAAACCAAACGGCGCCATTGAACAACGCTGTGTCAAATCTCGCTGCGGGCGGCGCGACCACTGCCTACGGACAGCAGACGCAGAGCGATACGTCCGCGCCTTCGGGAGCGGATGACCCCTACGCCGAAAAGCCGGTGATTAACCTGCTGACGGTGGAAGGCGAGGAACAGGTGATGCTGCGCGTCACCGTCGCCGAGGTGCAACGCACGATTTTGAAGCAGTTTGGCATCAACCTTGGCTCCGTCATCAATTCCGGCAATTTCACCACGGCCGTTCTCACCGACAACAAGTTTCCGCTCACTTCGGTGGCGGGTCTCGGTGGGATACCTGCGGCAGGCGTCGCGGCCGCCGGCGCGACTTTGTTCAGTAGCGGATCAGTTGGTATTCCATTCCCCGCGGGGAACGGCATCACCGGCTTCAACGATTCGGGCGTGACTACGGCGTGGCACTCTGGCCAGAATTCGGTCGCAGGCGCACTGAAGGCTCTGGAGCAGGACGGACTTCTGCGCACCCTCGCAGAGCCGAACCTGACGGCGGTCTCGGGCGAGCCGGCGAAGTTCCTCGCGGGCGGCGAATATCCGGTCCCCGTCGTCGACAGCCTTGGCCAGGTCAGCGTCGTCTACAAGGAGTACGGCATCGGTCTCGCTTTCACGCCCGTCGTCATGACTGAAGGCCGCATCAGCCTCAAGATTGAAAGCGAGGTCAGCGAGCTGACGCAAGAAGGCGCGGTCGTGTTGGCCGGCATTCAGATCCCGGCCTTGAAGAAGCGGCAGGCGAACTCCACGGTCGAGCTCCCTTCGGGCGGATCGCTCGCGCTCGCCGGCCTCCTGAAGGAGGACTCGCGGCAGAACATCGAGGGATTTCCCGGCCTCAAGAACGTGCCGATCCTCGGCACGCTGTTTCGCAGCCATGAATACCAGAAGGACGAAACCGAACTCGTCATCATCGTGACGCCGTACATCGTCCGGCCAACCTCGCGCCAGGAGCTCGCCCGCCCCCTGGACGGCATGGGCGATCCGACCGATCGCAAGGCAAACTTCCTAGGCGAAATCAATCGTGTATACGGCGGTACCGCCCCTGCGCCGGTCGGCGATCTCAAGGGCGACTACGGCTTCATCGTCGAATAGCGCACGGGCGGGAGAAGTATCATGACGTCCTTGAAGTCGAAGCGGAACCCAGGCGGCGGAGCCTACCGCACGGGCCTGCAAATGCTTGCAGCATCCGCGATCGCGCTCGCGCTCACCGGGTGCAAGACCACGGACGATCCGACCCGCGTCGCGGGCTGGACGCTGGTCGACGCAGCCGAGCGCCATCCGATCCTCGTCTCGGAGCAGCCGACGATGCACATCGTCAAAGTGGCGGCGGGCTCGAACGGACTGACGTCCGGCCAGCGCGCCCGGCTCCTCGACTTCGCCGATCACTACCGCGCGATCGACACCGGCGCGAGCCGGCTCGTAATCCAGGCGCCAAGCGGTGGCGCCAACGAGGTCTCCTCCATGTACGCCGTGGGCCAGATCCGGTCGCTGCTCACCGACCAGGGCTTCGCCGAGAACATGGTCTCGGTCGAGGCCTACGACGCCAACGGCACGCGCGAGCCGCCCATCCGCGTGACCTACCTGCGCTTTGTCGCCCAGCCGCCGCCGTGCGGCAATTGGTCGACCATCCTCGCGGATGAGCCGATGAACCTGCCCCATCCCAATCTCGGCTGCGCCACCCAGCACAATTTGGGCGCCATGGTCGCCAATCCCGCCGATCTATTGGGCCCGCGCAGCGAGACCGCGCGCGACAGCAGGCGCCGCGATCAGGTGTTCACCAAGTACATCAATGGCCAGCCGACGGGCGCGCGGCACTCCCCCGACGAACGGGTCAACAAGGATACCAGCAACTAACGCACGGACAGCTGAGGTCGCTCAAAACGATGTCGAACCACGTCAATTCCGCTGCAGGCACCGAGGAGGCGCATGAGCTCGACGTCGCGATGCCGGGCGAGGAGGCCCACCACCTCCCCGGGCAGCCCGTGAGCGTGCGCGCGCGGCCGATCCCGCGCATCTCGATCCAGGCCTTCTGCGAAAATCCCAGCATGGCGGAGATCCTTCAGATCGCGGCGGAGGACCGCCGGCTCACCAAGACGCACGTCAGCGTGCACATGGGCGGCATCGAGCCGGCGGTGACGCACTACCAACAGAACCCGACGCCGAACCTGATCATCATCGAGAGCAGTCTGCCGCGCGAGCAGTTTATCGCCGAGCTCGATCGGCTC
>CAXMLT010000448.1:0-1579 GCA_964194245.1 uncultured Hyphomicrobium sp. | reverse complement strand
CCAGCCGCAAAGCCGACTGAGGCAACGAGCCCCGAGCCGCCCAAGCCGGAGGCGCCGTGACCGACGTAACGAAGCGCCCCGGCCAGGAGGAGATCGACGCCTCCAAGGCACCGCTGCTCGATCACCTAATCGAGCTGAGAAAGCGGCTCATCTGGTCGCTCGCGGCGGTGGGGCTGGCGTTCGCCGTCTGCTTCGTCTTCGCGCGCCAGATCTATTACATCCTGGTGCTGCCATATCGGTGGGCACAGGGCGGCAGCGCGCCGATCGAAATGATCTACACGGCGCCGCAGGAGTTCCTGTTCACGCAGATGAAGCTCGCGCTGTTTGGCGCGGTGTGCCTTTCGTTCCCGATCATTGCGAGCCAGCTCTATAAATTCGTGGCGCCGGGGCTCTACAAGAACGAGCGCAAGGCGTTCGTACCGTACCTCATCGCGACGCCGATCCTGTTCCTGCTCGGCGCGACGCTCGTCTATTTCGTGGTCATGCCGATGGCGATGCACTTCTTCCTGTCGATGCAGGAGACGAACGGGCCGATCGAGATCCGCCTGCAGGCGCGCGTCTCGGAGTATCTGGCGCTGATCATGAACCTCATCATCGGGTTCGGGATCTGCTTCCAGCTCCCCGTGGCGCTGACGCTGCTCGCGCGCGCCGGCCTCGTCACACCCGCCGCCCTCAAGAAGGGGCGGCGCTACGCGATCCTCGGCATTACCGCGGTTGCGGCCGTGCTGTCGCCGCCCGACCCGTTCAGCATGCTCGCTATGATGCTGCCGACGATTGCGCTCTACGAGCTATCGATCTGGGCGGTGGAGCGCGTCATCGCCCGCCAGGCCGCGGCGCAAGCGCAGGCCCCCTCGGCGACGACTTAGCCGCTGGACCGGGGCGCTGCGTCGCCCTATAGCACGCCTGCGAAATCACCCACCGCGACGAGGCCAAGCCCCGTGTTCGACATCAAGTGGATCAGAGACAACGCGGAGGCGTTCGACGCCGGCTTGAAGAAGCGCGGGCTCCCGCCGCAGGCGACGGAGCTCATTGCGCTCGACGAGGCGCGGCGCGCCCACATCACCAAGCTGCAGGAGGCGCAGGCTCGACGCAACGCGGCCTCGAAGGAGATCGGGCAGGCGAAGGCGAAGAAGGATGAGGGGAGCGCGCAGAAGCTGCTGGCCGAGGTCGCCGAGCTGAAGGAGACGATCCGCGCCGGCGAGGAGGAGGAGCGCCAGCTCGACGCCGCGCTGCGTGATGCGCTCTCCGTCATCCCCAACCTGCCGCTCGACGACGTGCCGGAGGGCAAGGACGCTGGTGACAACAAGGAGGTGCGCAAGGTCGGCGCGCCGCCGAAATTCGCCTTCAAGCCGAAGCCGCACTTCGAGATCGGCGAGGCGCTGGGGCTGATGGATTTCGCCACCGCCGCAAAGATTTCAGGTGCGCGCTTCGTGGTGCTCAAGGGAGCCTTGGCGCGTCTAGAGCGTGCGCTCGCAGCCTTCATGCTCGATTTGCACACGGGCCCGGCAAAAGGCGGACTTGGGGGCTACACGGAAGTGAACCCTCCAATTCTCGTGCGCGACGACACTATGTTTGGGAC
>CAXMLT010000447.1:0-5549 GCA_964194245.1 uncultured Hyphomicrobium sp. | reverse complement strand
CAGCCGACCTCTCCCCCTGGGAGAGGTGAATCGGTTGCATCCTCGAGCGAGAAACATCTTGTTTACGCCTGTGGCGCGCCGCGCTGGGCAACCCCCTGTGTCTCAAAACGAAACGGCGATTAAGCGTCCCTTAAACCTTCTCGCTCATAGTCGCCGATGAGCACGTTTTGCGTTCGCCAGACGAAGGCCGCGTGAGTCTGCGGCGGACAGTATCGAAAAGGGACGTATCATGAATACCAATCGCGGTTCCTATCTCCTGGGTGCTGCGCTCGGGTCAGCTCTCGTGCTTACCTTGTGCGTTAAGGCCCACGCGGCAGACATCTACGAGCCGCCGGCTCCTATTGTCGAAGCGCCTCCTCCTCCTCCCCCCCTCGATCGAGGGATCTACCTCAAGAGCTATATCGGCCAGGCCAACCCAGACGTCGGGAACATCTGGACCGAGGGCTACAACACCAACACGTTCCACGTCTTCCACGACGATATCAAGAGCTCCATGCTGTACGGCCTCGGCATCGGCTGGCAGCACAGCCACTGGCTTCGGTTCGACATTACAGGTGAGTATCGCGGCGACGCCATCTTCGTTGGCCAGGACAGTTATCCGGGCCGCGGGTTTCCTCCCGGCACGGACGAGTACAAGGCCGATATCCAAAGCTGGCTTGGGCTCGCCAACGCCTACATCGATCTGGGGTGCTGGCGCGGATTCACGCCGTACGTCGGCGCGGGTATCGGTTTCGCCACGATCTCGGTCAACGGGCTAGAGGACATCAACACACCAAATGTGAGCACGTTCTATGGCGCCGACCACACCACCACGAACTTCGCCTGGGCGCTGTACGCCGGCACGAGCTACGACATCACCCCGCAGTTGGCGTTGGATCTGTCGTACCGCTATGCCAGCCTCGGCACCGCCAGGAGCGGTGTAGCCACCGCCTACAATGGCTCCAGCTCGTATAGCGGCCTCTTCATCAAGGACATCACGTCGAACGACCTGCTGCTGGGCTTCCGCTACAAGCTCCAGCACGATGCTCCGCTCTATGCCGTGAAGTAAGACCTCTGCCGGCCGCCTCGCGCGGCCGGCGGCACCACAAGCTTCTGCTGGGCGCTCGACTCTTCCGCGAGCGCCCGGCAGCTCTAAAGGCCCCGACCTGTCGTCCGGGCCGCCCGAGTTCTCAAGTTCGCTTTCCTGGTTCGATTACGCGTGAGGCAGGCGCATTCCGCCCGCAAAGCCTCGTCAAGGCGCGGGTTGTTTGTTCTCCCGTCTTTGGAAGCGGCCGGCCGGATCAGACTTGAGTCGTGGGGCGAAGCTTTGGCTTCCCTCGCCGTCGATTGAGGGACCGATGACGATGAGACGGACACTTTTCAGAATCTCGCTCGCCCCTGTGCTGGCCCCCATGCTGGCCATGGCGCTCGGCGCCGGTGCGCTTGCCCCGGCCGCCCACGCCGGCGACTTCGGCCGCGGCCCCGTCTATGGAAACGGTTACGAGCCCGCCGGCCCGCCGACACCCGTCCCGGCGCCGATCCCCGTGCCCGTCTACGAGCCCGAGTGGTACTTCCGAGCGGATTTCGCCGCGGGCTTCGGCTCGCAGCCTTCGATCACCACGACCGGGGCGCCGTTCGCGGGCCGCACCATCGGTCTCAGCCCGAGCTGGCTCAGCGAAGATTTCCTGCCGTCCTTCACCGGCGGCGTCGGCGTCGGCTACGTATGGGGGCCCGCCTTCCGCACCGATTTCACGGTCGATGTCCATTCCATCATGGATGCCAATTTCAGCGCCACGCAGACATATCCGGGCGGCACGGTCGCCGTGCAGGACAAGACCCGCTTCATGTCGACGATCCTGCTCTGGAACGCCTACTACGACATCCGCACGGGCACGGCCTTCACGCCCTACATCGGCGGCGGCGTCGGCTTCGCGGCCAATCAGTTGACGCGGTCCAGCATCGCTACAGATACGGTCGCGACCAGCAGCTTCAGCGTGAGCGACCGCACCACGCGCATAAATTTCGCCGGCGCCGCCATGGCCGGCCTTACCTACGACATCAACAGCTTCGTATCGCTCGACGTCGGCTACCGCTTCCTCTACATCGGCGGCACAGATGTTGACCTGGTGCTGAATGGCGTCAATTCGGACGTGGCGGTCGGCGGCATCAGCGAGCACCAGATCCGCGCGGGCTTGCGCTTCTACATCGACTAAGACTGGGGACTGCGGCGCTTGCGACGTCGGCATGCCGCTTCCCCTTTGGGCTCGCACGCTCTAGACCGGGCGCGGCCCCGGCGTCTTGCCGCGGTGATAGCCAGCCCGAGCCATGCAGAACGCCAAGCCCAACGAGCGTCCCTACAATCCGAACTTCGCCTGCGGGCCGTGCGCCAAGCGCCCCGGCTGGACGCCGGACGTGCTGCGCTCCGCCCTCACGGGCCGCTCGCACCGGGCACCCGCCGCTCTCGCGCGCCTCAAGCTCGCCATCGACAAGACCAAGCAGCTCCTGCAGCTCCCCGCCGACTATCGCGTGGCGATCGTGCCGGGCTCCGACACCGGCGCCTTCGAGATGGCCTTATGGACGATGCTCGGCGCGCGCGGCGTCGACGTGCTGGCGTGGGAGGACTTCGGCAAGCGCTGGGTCGGCGATATCGTCGCGCAGTTGCAGCTCGCCGATGCCCGGGTGCTCGACGTCGACTACGGACGCCTGCCAGACCTCGGCGCCGTTGATTTCGACCGCGACGTCGTCTTCACTTGGAACGGCACCTCGTCCGGCGTGCGCGTGCCGGGCAGCGACTGGATTCCGGCGGGGCGCCGCGGGCTCACATTCGCGGACGCCACCTCGGCCGTGTTCGCTCAGGAGATCGACTGGGGCAAAGTCGATGTCGCCACCTTCTCGTGGCAGAAGGTGATGGGCGGGGAGGCCGCCCACGGAATGCTGATCCTTTCGCCGCGCGCGGTGGAGCGCCTCGAGAGCTATGCGCCTCCGTGGCCGCTGCCGAGGCTGTTCCGCCTCATACGCGACGGCCGCCTCCTCGATGGCCTTTTCCAAGGCGTGACCATCAACACGCCCTCGATGCTCTGCGTGGAGGACTATCTCGACGCCCTGCGTGGGGCGAAAGCATAGGCGGCCTTGCGGCGCTGCAGGCGCGTGCGGACGCGAACGCGAAAGTCCTGTTCGATTGGATCGACCGCACGCCGTGGATTGAAAATCTCGCCGTCGATCCGGCGACGCGGTCGAACACGTCGGTGTGCCTGCGGCTCAGTGCGCCGGAGGAGCAAGGTGCGATCTGCCGGCACATTGCGGCGCGCCTCGATGAGGAGGGCGTGGCCCATGACATCGGCGCGTACCGCACGGCGCCTCCGGGCTTGCGCATCTGGTGCGGAGCCACGATCGAAAAGAGAGATTTGGAGCTGCTCGTCCCCTGGCTCGACTGGGCCTATTCCGAGGCCGCGGCCGCATTAACCTAGCGCCCGTGGGCGGCAGGCCGGTGCCGCCAACCGCCTTGATTGGTCGTCATAATTCAGACGTGAAACGATCCCACTCGTCGTGCGGGTTTGCCCGGCGGTCGCAGCCGTCATCAGAGCAAGGTAGGGGAAGAACGATGCGCACCTCGATTGCGATCGCCGGCATTTTGGCGAGCCTTCTCGCGGGGCCCGTATTGGCTGAGAATGTGGCGGCCGAGGACGTGCCCGCAACCTCGCACGTCGATTCCGTTACCGTCTTCCTCTCCGGTGCCGAGGTGACGCGCGCCGCACGCCTCAACCTCGATAAGGGCGACCATACGATTGTGTTCAGCGATCTCCCCGCCGAGACGGTCGCGGGCTCCATCCGGGTCGACGGTAAGGCGACCGGCAAGCTCGACATCCTATCCGTCGACACACAGCGCCGCTTCATTCCGCGCGCCGACCAGGCGGCCCTGCAGGCCGAGCGCAAGAGCCTCGAGGACGAGGTCGAGAAGCTGCGCGACGACCGCACGCTGGCGCAGGGCCAGGAGGACGCAGCCGAGACGCAGAAGAAGCTGCTCGGCAATCTCGCCGAGCTTCCCGCGCACGCCGAGGACCAGCCGGGGCGTCCGACGCCGGCGACCGACTGGCCGCAAGTGCTCGGGCTCATCGCCATGGGCATGGCGGACGCGCAGAAGAGTGCGCTCGACGCCCAGGTCAAGAAGCGCGATCTCGATCGCAAGATCGAGGAGGTCGAGAAAAAGCTCTCCGCACTCGCGCCCGCGCGCACCGAGCAGACCGAGGTGAAGGTGCACGTGACCGCTGCCGCCACGGTCGAAGCCGACCTCACCGTGCGCTACCAGGTCCGCAACGCGGCCTGGACGCCGGGCTACGATGCCCGCCTCGCCACCGGCTCCAAGACGAGCCCGCCTCGGCTCGATCTCACGCGTCGCGCCGAAATCCGGCAGCACACCGGCGAGAGCTGGGACGACGTCGCCCTGCAGCTCTCGACGACGCGCCCCACGGCGGATGCCGCCGCGCCCGATCTGCAGACGGTCACGGTCGATTTCGAGGAGGAGAACAAGCCCGTTGCCTCCATGGCGCCGGCGCCTCAGGCGGCGTCCGGCGAGTACAAGGTGCGAACGCTCGCAACCCGCAAGAGGAAGATCGAGGCCGATCAGTTGGCCGCCGGCATCGCGGTGGAGGAGGATGCTACGCCCGCGCCTCCGCCCGCCGACATCGGCGAGCAGACTGCATCAGTCGCGACCGCGCCGTTCTCGGCGATCTTCGCCGTTCCCAATCGCCTGACGATCCCCGATACTGGCGAGACGAAGCGCGTGCTCTTGCAACAGGACGGCCTCGAGCCGGTGCTCACCGTGCGCACGGTGCCGAAGGTCGATGCCAAGGCCTACCTCTACGCCAAGCTGGTGCTGCCGAAGGGCTCGCCGCTGCTGCCAGGCGCGGTCTCGCTCTTCCGCGACGGAACCTTCGTCGGCACCGGGGCGCTGCCGGTGCTCTCTCCCGGCGAGGACCATGAGCTCGGTTTCGGCGCCGACGACCAGGTACGCGTGCGCCACGCCATCTCCGATCAGAAGCAGGGCGAGACCGGCCTCATCTCCTCGGCCAAGACCGACAGCCGCAACTTCCGCATCACGGTCAAGAACATGCACGAACGCGCGGTGCAGCTCGTGGTGCACGACCAGATCCCCGTGTCCCAGAACCAGGACATCAAGGTCGACATCGTGGGGCCGACCTCGCCGACGAAGAAGGACCTCGACGACAAGCGAGGCATCGTCGCCTTCGAATCGAAGCTCGAGCCGGAGGAGGAGCGCGTCATCGAGTTCGGATACCGCGTGATCTGGCCCGGCAGCCGCTCGATCGTCTACCGCTAGCCCAGGTCCGCCCCGGGGCTCGCCGCGGGGGCTTCGCTTTCGGGAATCTGCGCTATAACGGCCTCGCCCCGGCTTGACCGGGGCTTTGGCTGCGAGGCGGACCTGACGATGGCGAATGTTGCGGTGGTCGGCGCCCAGTGGGGCGACGAGGGCAAAGGCCGCTTCACCGACTACCTCGCGAAGGAAAGCTCGCTGGTGGTCCGGTACCAGGGCGGGCACCTGTCTCTTATACACA
>CAXMLT010000446.1:0-2052 GCA_964194245.1 uncultured Hyphomicrobium sp. | reverse complement strand
GGTGCCACCACTGTCTCGCTCGATTACGGCAACCTGCCTTACTACGCACTGCGCACGGTGCTGCGCATGTTCATTGCTCTCGCCTTCTCGTTCCTCTTCACGTTCACCTACGCGACGCTCGCAGCCAAGAGCCGCCGAGCCGAGATGGTGCTCATTCCCATTCTCGACGTGCTGCAATCGGTGCCCGTGCTGGGCTTTCTCTCCTTCACAGTCACGGTCTTCACCGGCGCGTTTCCAGGCAGCACGCTCGGCCCCGAGTGCGCGGCGATCTTCGCGATCTTCACGAGCCAGGCCTGGAACATGGCCTTCTCGTTCTACCAGTCGCTGCGGACCGTGCCGCGCGATCTCGATGAGGTTGCGCGAGGCTTCCGGCTGACGCCCTGGCAACGCTTCTGGTCTCTCGAGGTTCCCTTTGCTATTCCCGGACTGCTCTGGAACACGATGATGTCCATGTCCGGGGGATGGTTTTTCGTCGTTGCGTCCGAGGCCATCTCCGTCGGGAACACGACCATCAAGCTGCCTGGCATCGGCTCGTATCTGGCGCTTGCCATCGAGGAGCGACGCGTCGACGCCGTCGTCGCGGCTGTTGCGGCGATGTCTGTTGTCATCCTCCTCTACGACCAACTTCTCTTCCGTCCTGTGGTGGCCTGGGCAAGCAAGTTTCGCGTCGAGCTGTCGGCGTCGCAGATTGTCGAGGAGTCGTGGGTCCTGCGCATCTTTCAGCGCGCCCGCGGATTTCGCTTCGTGGCACACTCGATCAGCCGACGCTTGATGCGCTACGCCTTCTGGCGCGTGGAATTGCCCGCAACATTTCAACGGGGCCAAACCGCCAGCACACGGTTATCCCGCATCATGGATGTCGCCTGGTTTGCAGCGATTGGGCTGGCGACGGCGTGGTCAGCGTGGAAGATCGCGGCGTTTGTAAGCACCGAGCTGTCTTGGTCCGATCTGCTGGAAACAATTGGCTTGACGTCGCTTACCCTGCTGCGCGTCGTCACATTGCTTGTGCTCGCGACGGTGTTCTGGGTTCCCGTCAGCGTTTGGATCGGATTGCGGCCACGCGTGGCCGAGCGAGTTCAACCCGTGGCCCAGTTCCTTGCTGCCTTTCCTGCCAATGTCCTATTCCCCATAGCGGTGATGGGCATCGTGCGCTTCCAGCTCAACCCCGATATCTGGCTCAGTCCCCTCATCATCTTCGGGACGCAATGGTACATCGTCTTCAATGTGATCGCCGGCGCTTCCGCCTTCCCGAATGATCTCAAGGAAGCTGCACTAACGTTCCGATCCAAAGGCTGGCAGTGGTGGCGCGAGGTCATTCTGCCGGGCATCTTCCCTTACTACGTCACCGGAGCCCTGACGGCGTCTGGCGGCTCGTGGAACGCCAGCATCGTCGCCGAGTATGTACGTTGGGGCCAGGACAAGGTTGCCGCCCATGGCATTGGCGCTTACATCGCGCGGGCGACGGAGGCGGGCGACTATCCGCAAATCGTTCTCGGCGTGACCGTCATGTCCGTGTTCGTCATTCTCTTCAATCGACTCTTCTGGCGCCCGCTCTTTGCGTACGCCGGGCGGAGACTGCGTTTGGACTGAAGGAGCGCTCCATGCTGACCGCTACAGCCACCCCGTTGCTCGAGGTCCGCCATCTGAACCAATGCTATCGCAAAGGCTCGGGCGAGAGCGGCGCGCCTATTCTCGATGACGTGAACCTCACCCTCAATGAGGGTGAGATCGTGGGGTTGCTTGGGCGCTCCGGCTGCGGCAAGTCCTCGCTTTTGCGCATCGTATCGGGCCTCATCCGGCCGACCCTGGGAGAGGTGATTTTTCAGGGACGTGAAGTAACCGGCCCGTCTGAAGGTATTGCCATGGTGTTTCAGAGCTTCGCTCTATTCCCGTGGCTCACCGTGCTTGAAAACGTCAAGTTCGGGTTGCGCGCGATGTCCGTGCCCGAGCGTCAGGCTCACCGCCGGGCGCTTGCTGCGATCGATCTGATCGGCCTCGACGGTTTCGAATCCGCCTATCCAAAGGAGCTGTCCGGCGGCATGCGCCAGCGCG
>CAXMLT010000445.1:0-24084 GCA_964194245.1 uncultured Hyphomicrobium sp. | reverse complement strand
TCAACGGCCGCCCGGTGAAGGACAAGCTCCTGATCGGGGCCGTGCGCGCCGCTTACGGCGACCTCATTCCGCGCGGGCGTCACCCGCTACTTGCGCTGTTCGTTGCGCTGCCGCCGCACGAGGTCGACGTCAACGTGCACCCTGCGAAGGCCGAGGTGCGCTTCCGCGATGCGGCCCTCGTGCGCTCGCTCATCGTCAACGCGCTCGCGGCCGCGCTGCACGCAGCCGGCCACCGCGCCTCGGTCGGCGGGGGCGCGGCGACGCTCGGCGAGATGAGGCCCAACATCGTGCCCTTCGAGCGGCCGCGCGGCGGCTATTCTGCTCCTCGGTCCTCCTCATCGTTCGCGCTCGCCGAAGCGATGCAGGCGCCTTTCGAGGCGTTTGCCGCACCAAGTGCCGACGGGCGCGCCGATGCCGCGCCGATCCCCGAGGCCATGCTCGACCGGCCGCTCGGCGCCGCCCGCGCGCAACTGCACGAGACCTATATCCTGGCGCAGACGCGCGACTCCGTCGTCATCGTCGACCAGCACGCCGCGCACGAGCGCCTGGTCTATGAGCGCATGAAGGCGATGCTCGCCCAAGGCGGCGTTGCCCGCCAGGGCCTCTTGATCCCTGTCGTCGTCGATCTCGCGCCGGAGGAGGCCTCGGCGCTCGCTGAGCGTGCAGAAGAGCTGGCCGAGCTGGGGCTGGCGCTCGAGCCGTTCGGAGCGGGCGCGGTCGCCGTGCGCGAAGTGCCAGCGCTTCTAGGCGAGACCGACGTGCAGGGGCTCGTCCGCGATCTCGCCGCCGACATAGCTGGCGATGGGCAGGGGCTCGCGCTCAAAGAGCGGCTCGAGGCCGTGTGCGCGACGCTCGCCTGCCACGGCAGCGTGCGCGCCGGGCGCCGCCTGACGCCGGAGGAAATGAACGCGCTCCTGCGCGACATGGAGGCGACGCCATACTCGGGCCAGTGCAACCACGGGCGGCCGACCTATGTCGAACTGAAGCTCACCGACATCGAGCGCCTGTTCGGCCGCCGGTAATCGTGCTCGGCGCCGCCGCCTTGAATTGCGGTGGCTCACCTACCACGTGGCGGCGGAATTTATGGCCTTGCAACGCAGGCCGTCTTGCCTATGCTCCGCGCCATGTTCGACGATAACGACCCCATGTCGAAGCCGCTGATGCGCGTGCGCCAGGGCGCGCTGATCGCGGGCGTGTGCGGCGGCATCGCCAAGTGGCTCGGCTGGGACCCGACCATCGTGCGCGTCGTCTACGTCATGCTGACGCTGCTGTCGGCGGCGTTCCCCGGCGTCATCCTCTACATCCTGTTGTGGATCCTGATGCCGCTCGAGCCGGAGTGAACTCGGCTCACGGCTCGTAGCGCGCGATCACGATCTGCGTGTCGCCGTAGGCGCGCCGGTCGATCTCCGCAAAGCTGCGCGGCAGCGCGATCTCGCGGTTCGCGCGCTCTTCGCTCACGACAACCGCCCCAGGTTCAAGCCATCCGCCGTCAGCAAGCGAGGCGAGCGCGCGTTCGGCGAACCCCTTACCGTAAGGCGGATCGAGGAAGGCGAGCGCAAACGGCGCTAGGGTGCCGACAGGCCCGAGATCGGTTGCATCGCGGCGAAAGATGCGCGTCTCTCCCGTCAACTGCAGCAGCTCGATGTTGGTGCGGATGAGCGCGCGCGCCGCCACCGCTTCGTCGATGAAGAGGCAGAACGCAGCCCCACGCGACAGGGCCTCGAGCCCGAGCGCACCAGTGCCGGCGAAAAGATCGATGACACGCGCGCCCGACAGCGAGAAACCCTCGATGCCATGCTCGAGGACGTTGAACAGGGATTCGCGCACGCGGTCCGAAGTCGGACGCACGGCCTCATCGTTCGGCGCCGCTATGGCGCGGCCGCGGAAGCGTCCGGCGACGATCCTCATGGCGCCACGCGCCCCTTCTTCGCACGCTCCTTCCGGCGAACCCGCTCGGCTTCGACCGGCGCGTCGAGCCCGAGCTCGGTTGCAATCTTGACGCCAACCTGCTCGGCCAGCACCCGCCGCTTAACGGGCTCGACCGCGCCCGGCTTCAGGTCGAGGAGCTGAAACGGCCCGTAGGAGATGCGGATGAGGCGGTTCACCTCGAGGCGGAGGTGCGCGAGGATGCGGCGCACCTCGCGGTTCTTCCCCTCGCGCAAGCCGACGGTCAGCCACGCGTTTGCGCCCTGGACGCTGTCGATCGTCGCCTCGATGGGCCCGTAGCGCACTCCCTCGATCTCGACGCCGTCGCGCAGAGCGTCGAGCTCGGCTTGCGACACACGGCCATGCGCGCGCACGCGATAGCGCCGCAGCCATCCCGTCGAGGGCAGCTCGAGGTGGCGGGCAAGCGCGCCGCTGTTGGTCAAGAGCAGCAAGCCCTCGCTGTTGAAATCGAGACGGCCGACGGAGATGACGCGTGGCAGCTCGGGCGGCAGGGACGAGAACACCGTGGGGCGCCCTTGCGGGTCACTGTGGGTGGTCACGAGCCCCTTCGGCTTGTAGTAGCGCCAGAGCTGCGCGGTTTCCGCGACGGGGAGCGCCTTGCCGTCGACAAGAACCTTGTCTTTGCCGCTGACCTCGAAGGCCGGCGTGTTGAGGATCTTGCCGTTGACGCTGACGCGGCCCTCCCCGATCCACCGCTCGGCCTCGCGGCGCGAGCACAGCCCCGCCCGCGCCATCGCCTTGGCGATGCGCAGAGGTTCACCCTCGTCAGGGTCGGCCGGGGTGGCTCGGACTTGAGGGCGCGGGCGCTTGCGCGCGCGGTCGTTTGGCATGGGATTCTGATCTTGGGATCTGGTTTAGTCGCGGCCGGCCCCTTATGACACCGCACGAGGAGTTGGACCATATGCCGCCCCAGACTTCTGTGCAGGTGTCCCCCATGGAGCGCGCACTCGCCGAGGCGCAGGCCGCGGGTGCGCGTGGCGAGGTGCCGATCGGGGCCGTCGTGACGGCGTCCGATGGCACGATCATCGCCGCCGCCGGCAACCGCACGCGCGAACTGTCCGACCCGACCGTGCACGCCGAGATGCTGGTGATTCGCTCGGCCTGCGCCAGTCTCGGCTCCGAGCGGCTTGTCGGCTGCGACCTCTATGTCACGCTCGAGCCCTGCCCCATGTGCGCGGCCGCCATCTCCTTTGCTCGCATCCGCCGCCTCTACTACGGCGCGCCCGACCCCAAGGGCGGCGGGGTGGAGCACGGCGCGCGCGTCTTCAACCAGAACACCTGCCACCACGCGCCGGAGATCTACGCGGGCCTCGATGAAGAGCGGTCCGCGATGCTGCTGAAAGCATTCTTCCAGGGGAAACGCTAGGCCTTGCCGCGTCCGCGCCGTAAGAGCGCGCGTCGCGGTGAGCGCACGGGCGCGGCAAGCTCCTTCGGCGCCTCATGTGCCTCGAGCGTCGGCAGCGTCTCGGCTTCCATCACGCGCGCGAGCTGCGCCTTCAATCGTTCCTTGGCCGGCGCGGCGGCGGCGAGGATCTCGTCGAGCTTCAGGAAGTCGAGCACCTGATAGCGGCTCGTCCCCGCGTCGATGTAGACGTCGGGCTGGCGCGAGCGCAGCTTCTCCTTGATGATCGTGCGCTCGAAAATAAAGTTTGCGGCAAACAGCGCCTCCCAAGCCTTGGGCCGCTCGCGATCTTCCCGCCGGATCGGCGTGCCGCTCACGTCGACCGCAACCGTCAGGTCGGCTTCGCCGCATAAGAGATCGAAGGGGAGCGGGTTGACGAGGCCGCCATCAATCAGCACGCGGCCCTCCAGCATGATCGGCTCGAAGATGACGGGCAGCGCGATGCTGGCAGCGATCGCCTGGCGCAGCGGGCCCTTATCGAGGACGACGGCATCCTGCGCGTAGAAATCTGAAGCCACGATCTTGAGCGGGATCGTGAGGTGCGCGAAATCGCGGGCGATGCCCGGCGGCAGAATGATGTCGAGCAGGCGCTCAGCGCCGAGGAAAGCGGAGCCCGATGGAAACACGTTCCAAATGCGCCGCGTCGTGCGCACGCGCGCGGCGTAGAGATCGCGCACGAGATCGAGCCGGTTGCGCAATACCTCCTGCGTATGGGCGCGGATCTGCCGGCCCGTCATGCCCGACGCGTAGGCCGCCGCGAAGACGGCACCGATGGACGTGCCGGCCATGATCTTCGGCTTCAGGCCAAGCTCGTCGAAGGCCTCGAGGATGGGGATGTGCGCGAGCCCGCGCGCGCCCCCGCCGCCCAGCGCCAGCGCGATCGTGGGAGAGCGCGCGGGAAGCGCGGGCGTCGTCGAGCGGGGCTGCGGCGGCGCTGATAGGGAGACCGGCTTTTTGCTCATCGGGCGCGCTGTTGGGAGAGTTTGCGGGCCATGCAATCCTAGCGGCAAACACTTTGTGTTTTCATGACCTGGCGCAACTATAGGCTCACGCTTGCGACTTTTCACGGGCGACGGCACGCCATCCGATGTCCGTGCGGCAGAAGCCGCCCGGCCAATCGATCTTGGCGATCGCGGCATAGGCGCGCGCCTGTGCCTCGCCGACCGTACGTCCCAGTGCGGTGACGGAGAGCACGCGTCCGCCGTTGGCGAAGAAGCGGTTGCCTTCGCGGCGGGTGCCGGCATGGAAGATCTCCACGCCCTTGACCGCGGCGGCGGCTTCGAGCCCCTCGATCTCGCTGCCGAGTTGCGGGGGCCCCGGATAGCCGTTGGCCGCCATGACGACAGTGAGTGCTGCGTCCTTGCGCCAGCGCAGCTCGACCGATCCCAGCGTTCCGTCGGCGGTGGCGAGCAGTGCGGCCAGCAGGTCTGACTCCAGGCGCAGCATGAGCACCTGCGTCTCGGGGTCGCCGAAGCGGACGTTGTACTCGATGAGCTTCGGGCCTTCGTCGGTGACCATGAGGCCGGCAAACAGCACGCCTTTGAACGGCGTGCCGCGCGTGGCCATGGCGGCGACGGTCGGACGGATGATCTCGTCCATGGTGCGCGCAATCATCGCCTCCGTCATCACCGGGGCCGGCGAGTAGGCGCCCATGCCGCCGGTATTGGGACCGGTGTCGCCGACGCCGACGCGCTTGTGGTCCTGGGCGGCGGCGAGCGCGAGTGCGGTCTTGCCGTCGACGAGGGCGAAGAAGCTCGCCTCCTCGCCACGCAGGAATTCCTCGATGACGACCTCGGCGCCGGCTATGCCGAAGGCACCCGAGAAGCAGGCCTCGACCGCGGCCTCCGCCTCGGCCATCGTCTCGCAGATCGTCACGCCTTTGCCGGCCGCGAGGCCGTCGGCCTTCACCACGATCGGCGGCTTCTGCCCCTTGAGGTACGCTTTGGCTGCCCCCACGTTGTCGAAGCGGCCGTAGGCGGCGGTCGGAATGCCGAACTCGCGGCACAGATCCTTGGTGAACCCCTTCGACCCTTCGAGCCGCGCCGCCGCCTGGCGGGGCCCGAAGCACTTGATGCCGGCGGTCGTCAGATCATCAACAAGCCCTGAGACCAGTGGCGCCTCCGGCCCCACGATGACGAAATCGATCGCCTGGTCCGCACAGAAGCGGATGGCCGCGGTGTGGTCGGCGACGGCAAGCGGCACGCACTCGGCGATCTCCGCAATTCCGCCGTTGCCGGGTGCACAGTAGAGTTTCGTCAACCGCGGGCTCTTGCGCAGGGCCCACGCCAAGGCGTGCTCGCGTCCGCCGGAACCGATGAGGAGAACGTTCATCGCCAGTCTTTCTAAGGGAATTCTTGGATAACGCTGGCTCCGCAGATGCGCCGCGCGCCCCGCGCCGCGGCCTGATGTATCATCGAATCGGCCCCCAACAAACGGGCGAGAAAGCGTGACGCAAACCGCAACCCAGCCGGCGCTTGGCGCCAACGTGACCGAGTTCACCGTCTCCGACCTCGCCGGCGCCATCAAGCGCGCGTTGGAGGAGGGCTTCGGGTACGTGCGTCTGCGCGGGGAAATCTCGGGCTTCCGCGGCCAGCACGCCTCCGGCCACTGCTATTTCGGCCTCAAGGACGACAAGGCCAAGATCGAGGCGGTGGTCTGGAAGACCACCTGGGCGCGCCTCAAGGTGAAACCCGAGGAGGGTATGGAGGTCGTCGTGCAGGGGCGCGTGACGACGTACCCCGGCTCCTCCAAGTACCAGATCGTCATCGAGAGCCTGGAGCCGGCGGGCGTCGGCGCGCTAATGGCGCTCATCGAGGAACGGAAGCGCAAGTTCGCAGCGGAAGGCCTGTTCGAGGAAGCGCGCAAGAAGGCGCGCCCATACCTGCCGCGCCTCGTCGGCATCATCACCTCGCCCACGGGCGCCGTCATCCGCGACATGCTGCACGGATTCAGCGAGCGCTTCCCGACGCGCGTCATCGTGTGGCCCGTGCGCGTGCAGGGCGAGACCTGCGCGGCCGAGGTCGCCGCCGCGATTGCTGGCTTCAATGCGTACCTCCCCGGCGGTCGCTTCGCGCGCCCCGACATCCTCATTGTCGCGCGCGGCGGCGGCAGCCTCGAGGACCTGTGGGGCTTCAACGAGGAGATCGTGGTACGCGCGGTCGCGGCAAGCCGCATCCCGGTCATCTCCGCCGTCGGGCACGAAACAGACTGGACGCTGATCGACCTCGTCGCCGACGCACGCGCGCCGACGCCGACCAAGGCAGCCGAGTGGGCCGTGCCGAAATACGTCGAGCTCGCCGAGAGCACGGAGAAATTCGGCTTGCGCCTCACCTCGGCCGCACGCCGCTCGCTGCAATCGGCGCGCACGCACTTGAAAGCCGCCGCCCGTGGGCTCCCGCGGCTGGAAGATATTATCGCCCTACCGCGGCAGCGCTTCGACGCGTGCGAGAAGCGGCTTGCCCGCGCGCTGCTCGCCAACACGCGCGCGCACCACACGCGCTACGTGCGCGCCGCTTCGCGGCTGCGGCCCGGCCCGATCCGCCAGCACCTCTCGGTATGCCGCAAAGATGCTGGCGCGCTGCAGGCGCGCGCCGGCCAAGCGTTGCTCAACCGGCTCGCCACGCGCCGGCGCCAGCTCGAAAGCTCGGGCATGTTGCTCGCTTCGCTCAGCTACCAAGGCGTTCTGCAGCGCGGCTTCGTGCTCGTCCGCGATAGCGACGGACGCATGGTGCGCGAGGCAGCAAACCTGCACGCGGGCGACGCGCTCGAATTGGAGTTCCGCGATGGCCGCGTCGATGCCGAGACGCGCTCCGTGCGCGCTGCCGGCGCCAAGGATGGCGGGCAAACCACGGCGGCGACGGAGCCCGACCCACAGGTGCGACGCACGCGGCGTCCGCGCGGCAGCGGCCAAGGATCGCTGTTCTGAGGTCCCCATTTGAGACTCCCTTTTTGAAGTTGCTTCTTAAGGACAACCGCGCAACGCTGCCTTGACGCCGTCGCCGCGATTGGCAATGTCATTGACGGGTAGCCCGCGCGAAGGGGCAAAAAAGAGTCCCTGAGGGATGATGAACAGGATCGACAGGTTCTTCGGCCTCCGCGGCGAGGCCAAGGTGAAATTCCTCGACGGCGAGTTCCAGGTGGTCTCGCCGGGCGATTTCGTGCGCTGCGCCGTCACCGGCGAGCCGATCATGCTTCCCGATCTGCGCTATTGGAGTGTGGAGTTGCAGGAGGCCTACGTGTCGCCCGAGATCTCCATGAAGCGCTACTGCGAGACGCGCCGTCAGGGCTGAGGCGGTCGCGTGCGCGGATAGGTCTGGTTGAGCGTCGCCGCGTCGATCAGCGACACGAGGCGGCTGAGATCGCGTTCCTCGAATACCATCTCGATGCCTAGCGTGCGCGCGCCGCACAGAAGCTCGCCCGCGCCCGCAGCCCCCGCCAACCGCGCCCAGTCTTTCTCCGTCGTCACGAGGTCGCACGCCTTCGCCTTGGCCAAAGTGAGCAGGCGCTCGGCATCCGCGCGCGAGAAGACGTGGTGGTCGGGGAACGCGACGCGCTCGAGCACGCGCGCACCGAGCCGTTCGGCGAGCGCAAAGAAGCGCTCCGGATTGGCGATACCGGCAAAGGCGATGAGTGGGCGGTCCGCAAGCCAAGCGGTATCCCCACTCGGGCCCACGCGCGCGGCCAGCACCGGCCCCGGAAAGCCGCGCCGCATGCGCTCATGCACGCCGGCAGCAGCCACGCCGTCCTCCTCGGGCTCGCGCACGACGATGGCGTCGACGAGCCCGAGCTGGAAATCGAATGGCGCCCGCAGGGGCCCTGCCGGAATGACCTCGCCGTTGCCGAGACCCCGCCTGCCGTCGACCACGGCGATCGACAGGTCCTTGGCCAATGACGGGTTCTGCAGGCCGTCGTCCATGATGACGGCGCCAACTTTGCGTCCGCTCGCCTCGATGGCGCGCGCGCCCGCGGCGCGATCGCGGGCAACGAGCGTCGGAGCGACGCGGGCAAGCAGCAGCGGCTCATCGCCGAAGCGGCGGGCGGCACTCGGTCCTTCCTCCACCCAGGCGGGGCCGGCGTCGCTGCCACCGAAGCCGCGCGTGAGGAAGACGGGGGCAATGCCGCGCTGAAGCAGCAGCCGCGCGATGGCAATCGCGAGCGGCGTCTTGCCGGTGCCGCCGGCCGTGAAGTTGCCGACGCAGATCACCGGGAAGCGCGAGCGGTAGGGTTGGCGACGCAGATAGCGAGACTGTGCGACCCATCCGTAAAGCGCGCCTAGCGGCGCGAGCAAACGCGCGCGCACGTCGGGCGCCTGCCCATACCACCAGACCGGTTCGTCAAGACGCACGCTTCAGTCTCTCGTCGGGGAGATAGCGCAGCAGTGCGGCAACCGTTTTCTCCAGCGCGCCCGTCAGTGCAGCCAGCGCCTGCGTGGCGCCGGCACGCATGCGGGCAAGCTCGGCAGGGCTCTGCAAGAGCCGCGAGACGGCGTCGGTGAGGGCACGCGCCGACGTCACCTCGACGGCGCCGTGGTGGCGCAGAAGCGCGCGGTAGGCGTCGGTGAAGTTCTGCCAGTGCGGCCCAGTGATGACGGCTACTCCGTGGCGCACCGCCTCGATTGGGTTCTGGCCGCCGCGCTCGACCAGCGAACCGCCGATAAAGGCAAGCGGAGACAGCGCGTAAAGCGTGCCGAGCTCGCCGATGGTGTCGGCGATGTAGATCTCGGTGAGCTCGCCCGGCACGGCGCCGAGGGAGCGCTGCGCCACCGAGAAACCAAGGCCCTTGAGCCGCTCGGCAATGGCGGTGCCGCGCTCGGGGTGGCGCGGCGCGATGATGGTGCAGAGACCCTCAAAGTTGCGCGCGAGCTGGCGGTGCGCGTCGGCGACGATCTCCTCCTCGCCCTCATGCGTGCTCGCGGCAAGGAATACGGGCCGGCTGCGCAGTGCATCCTTGAGACGTTCTAGCTCGCCCAGGTCCACCGGCGGCGGCGGCGCGTCGATCTTGAGGTTGCCCACAGGGATGACGTTGCGCGCGCCCAGCATGGAGAAGCCGACCGCGAGGCGGTCGTTCTGCGCGAGCACCACGTCGAAGCGGTTGAACAGCGGCTGCGCCATGCCGCTGTTGCGCTGCCAGCGGCGGCGGCTGCGGTGCGACAAGCGCGCATTCACCAGCGCCAGCGGGATATGGCGCGCAGAGGTTGCCAGGATCAGCGAGGGCCAGATTTCCGACTCGGTAAAGACGGCGAGGTCCGGGCGCCAGTGATCGAGAAAGCGGTCGGCGTACTCGGGCGCATCGAGCGGAACGTACTGATGCAGGCAGCGGGCGCCGAGACGGCGCTGCGCCAAGCCGGCCGAGGTGACCGTGCCGGTGGTCAAAAGGAAGCTCAGGTCAGGGCGTGCGGCGGTCAGCGCGTCGATCACGGGCAGCACGCAGTTTGTCTCGCCGACACTCGCAGCGTGGATCCATGCGAGCACGCCTTCGGGGCGCGCGGCGCCCGGCTGGCCGAAGCGCTCGCCGCGCCGGCGCGGGTCTTCCTTGCCACCGCGCTCGCGCAGCTTGAGGATCAGCGGTGCCACCGGCCGCAACAGGCTCATACCGGCGCGGTAGGCCTTGAGGCGAAGATCGGGCTCCGCCGGCGGCGCGTTTGGGTCATTGAGACTCAAGGGCGTGATGCGCTTGGCGTCGGCACCGGCCAACGCGTAGGCGCGCGCGGTCACGGCATTGAGCGAGCGGTCGAGCTCGGCACGTGCGGCCTCGAGCGCCGCCTCATCGGCATCGGGCGCCACGCTGATCGGCTCGCCGATCACGTAGGCGAGCTTGGAGAACGGCAGGTTGATGGTCATCCGGCTCCAGGTGCGCAACGCCAGAAAGCGCGAGGTCGCCGAGGCTACCGGCACGATCGGACGGCCGGAGAGGCGCGCGAGCGTCACTATGCCGGTGCCGGCACGCCGCGCCGGGCCCGGCGGTACGTCGGCGGTCATGACGATCGAATAGCCGTCGTTGAGAGCCCGCACGGCCTGGCGCAGGGCGTGCACACCGCCGCGGTCCTTGCGCCGCACGCCGGCGCCGGCGCCGCGGATCAGCTCGACGCCGAGGTGCGACATTGCAGCACCGATGAGCTCGGCATCGCCGTGGCGGGCGACCATGGCCGCAACCTTGACGCGCTTGGACGGCCAGAAGCCCGACGTCATCATGAACTGGCCGTGCCAGGTCGCGACGATGACCGGGTGCATGGCCTCCAGCCGTGGGAGCAGGTCTGTGGGCTCGTAGACGATGCGCGAGGTGCGGCCCACGGCGCCGATGAGGCTAGCGATGCCTCGGCCCGCAAGGCGGTTCAGCTTGGCTTTCGTCTCGGGCGAACGTGCCATCCGGTAGGGTGCCTCGGGCGCGAAACGCTCCACGCGGGCGGTCCGCGGGCGAACCACTTGCAGCTGGTTCCTATAGCGAATATCTAGCGATGGCAAACCGGGACGTTAGGGCGCGTGAGCTTGGCCAGGCGCGGCCGCCTCGTTCGGTTGCTTAATCCCGGGATCAATCGAATATCAGCGGACCTATGGCCGGACTGGTGAAGCGGGCAAAGCGCTCCTTGCGGCGCGCGACGAGAAGATCACGGGAAGCGATCCTCCGTCATTCGCCGCAGTGGCTGCGCCGGGGGCTCGGCCCCACGGCGAGCTACCTCGACATGCTGCTCGTCGACCACGGCATCTTCCGGATGGCCTACGCCAACGTGCACAGGATTTCCGACCGTGCGTGGCGCTCGGCGCAGCCTGCGCCGCACCACATCGGGCGCTTCGCCCGCTCCGGCATCCGCACCATCGTCAACCTGCGCGGGGAGCGCCAGTGCGGCAGCTACTGGCTTGAGCAGGAGGCGTGCGCGCGGCACGGACTGAAGCTCGTCAACTTCCAGATCCGCTCGCGCGCCGCGCCGACACGCGAGGAGCTCGCCGGCGCGCGCCGTCTGTTCCAAGAGATCGAGTACCCCATCCTCATGCACTGCAAGTCGGGCGCCGACCGTGCCGGGCTGATGAGCGTGCTTTATCGCTTCGTGCACGAGGGCGTGCCGCTCAAGGAGGCAAAGAAGGAGCTCTCCTTGCGGTACGGCCACATCCGCCAGGCGCACACCGGCATCCTCGACTACTTCTTCGAGAAGTATCTCGAGGACACAGCCAAGCGGCCGATGCCGTTCTTCGACTGGGTCGACAACGTCTACGACCCCGACGAGCTCAAGCGCACGTTCCAGTCGAAGGGCTGGGCCAACCGCATCGTCGACAGCGTGCTGCGGCGCGAGTAGCGCAGCTCAAGTCGCCTGCGCGACGCCGGTATCCGTCAGCGCCTGCGAGCGCACGAGGCGAGCGTAGCTGCCGCCCTCGTCCAGAAGCTCGCGGTGCGTGCCGGTCTCGACGATCGTCCCCTGCTCCATGACGCAGATGAGGTCTGCATTCTGCACCGTGGACAGGCGGTGGGCGATGACGAGGGTAGTGCGGTTTTTGGTGAATTTCGCGAGCGCGGCCTGCACCAGCCGCTCCGATTCGGTATCGAGCGCGCTCGTCGCCTCATCGAGCAGCAGAATCGGCGCGTCCTTCAGGATAGCGCGAGCGAGCGCCAGCCGCTGGCGCTGGCCGCCGGAGAGGCGCAAGCCGCGGTCGCCAATCGGGGTAGCGTACCCTTCGGGCTGCTCCATGATGAACTCGTGCGCCGCTGCAGCCTTGGCGGCTGCGACGACGGCTGCTTCCGGCGCGCCGAGGCGCCCCATGGCGATGTTGGCGCCAATGGTGTCGTCGAAGAGCGTGACGTCCTGGGCGACAATGGAGATGGCGTCGCGCAGCGAGGCGATCGTGACCTCGCGCAGGTCCTGGCCGTCGATGGTGATGCTGCCCTCGGTCACGTCGAAGAAGCGCGGCACGAGGTTCAGCACCGTAGACTTGCCGGCGCCCGAGCGGCCAACGAGGGCCACCGTCTTGCCGCCCGGCACAACGAGGGAGAAGTGCCGGATCGCATGCAGGCCCTTCTGCTCGTCGTAGGCGAAGGCAACGTCGACGAAGCGGATGGTGCTCGAGGTCACCCCGAGTGGCTTGGCGTTTGGGGCATCGACGATGCGCGGCATCTCGTCGACGAGACCGTAGAAGCTCTCCGCCGCCGCGAGGCCCTCGCTGATGCGGCCCGACAGGTTGCCTAGCGCGCGGATCGGCTGCGCCGCCATCAGCAGCGCGGTGATGAAGCCCATGAAATCGCCGACCGTGGAGATGCCGCTCGCAATGCGCCAGTAGGCGAAGGCGATGACGCCCGCCACCGCGAGACCGCCGAGCGCCTCCAGCATCGGGTCGAGGCGGGCGCGGGCCTTCACCGCGCGCATACGCAGGTCGTACACCTGCTCGAAGCTCTGGTTGAGCCGCTTGCCCGCATAGCTCTCGAGGCGGAACGACTTGATGAGGCGCGCGCTCGACAGCTTCTCGGTCAAAAGCGAGGTCATGTCGCCGAGCTCGTTCTGCGTGCTCTTGGCGACGCGGCGCAGGCGCTGGCTGATCGCCGCAATGGGGAGCGCCGCGATGGGATAGACCCCCAGCACGATCAGCGACATCACCCAGTCGAGATAGAACATCGATATGGTGAGCGCCACGACGGAGAGAATGTCGCGCACGGCGGTGTTGATGGCGGCGAGAGCCGCCTGCTGCACGAACGAGATGTCGTTTGTCAGCTTCGACACGAGCCGGCCCGGCGTCTCCCGGTTGAGCCGCGCGAGGTCCGACCACACGAGATGCTCGAAGGCGACCTCCTGCATGTCCGTCGTCATGCGCATGACGATGCGGTTGGTCTCCACCGTCTGCAGGTAGAGGAACAGGCTGCGCAGCATCGTCACGGTGATGATGGCGCCGAGCACGTAGGGCAGCGCCGCGTTCTGCTCCTTCATGAGGGTGTCGAAGGAGGCCTTGATGATCATCGGATAGGCGCCGGTCGTCGCCGCGAGCAGGCCCGTCAAGACGAGCGCCCAGAGGAGCTCACGCCAGCGCGGGGCTACCCACTCGCGCGTGAACCGCTTCAGGAGCCCGCGCTGGTGCTCGTCGAGCGTCAGCTTTTTGGACGCCCGCTTCGCCGCTGCCTGCGTCCCGTTCCCCGTCACGATAGCGCCTTGGCGTCGCCCGCCGGGGTCGGATGATCGGGATCGAGGAGGCGGTGCATGTGGACGATGAAGTAGCGCATCATGGCGTTGTCGACGGTGCGGTGCGCAGCACCCTTCCAGGCGGCAAACGCCTCCGCGTAGTTGGGGTAGATGCCGACGACGTCGAGGTGCTTGAGATCGCGGAACTCGACGCCCTCGAGCGAGGTGAGCTCACCTCCGAATACGAGATGCAGCAGTTGCTTCGATGGCTTCTTGTCAGCGCTCATTAGGCTCTTCCCTCGAGGATTTGCGTTGCGTCAGCCTTAAGCGTTTCCTGCCGGAAGGAGCGGGCTGACGCAAGTCGGACCGACTAGCTCCCCGCTTTTGATCGGCGGCGCTAAAACAGACCTCCGGGTTACGGCGAATTTACGCTATTCCTTAAACTGCCGGGAAGGCGCTTAATGCATACTTGGTGATACGGTCGCAGTAGACGGCTTCTGAAGACGACGGCGGGGCGAATGGTTATCGGCTTGGATCGCGGCACGGCCGGGTCCAAGCCGAATTGGTTTCGGGCGCCCTCAGTTGAGCCCTGCGAACCGCGACAGGGCCATGTCGGCCACGAGCCCCAGGAACATCACGAGCCCCACGTCGCGGTTGGACCGAAACCGCCGCAGACAGTTCGCGGGGTCGGAGACGTCGAGCGTCGTTACCTGCCAAGCCATCTGCAGCGACACCAGCACCACGGCGGAAAAGAAGATGAGGTGGGTGCCGGCAAAGAACCCCGCGAGCAGCCACAGCAGCACCGCACCCGCATAGAGCCCGCCGACCCAGGTCATCGTGTCGTCGCCAAAGCGGATCGCGGTCGACTTCAAGCCGAGCAGCAGGTCGGTCTCGCGATCCTGGTGGGCGTAGATGGTGTCGTAGCCCATCGTCCACAGCACCGAGCCGGCGTAGAGCAGAAACGCAGGCAACGCGAGCGATCCCGTCACCGCGCTCCACCCGACGAGCGCGCCCCAGTTGAAGACGAGCCCCAGCGCAATCTGCGGCCAATGCGTGAAGCGCTTCAGGAACGGGTACACGGCGACGAGGACGAGCGAGGCCATGCCGAGCTTGATGGTGTAGGCGTTGAACTGGATCAACACGATGAGCCCGACGAACGAGCATACGGCGGCGAACGCCAACGCCTCCGCAGGCGTGACCTGGCCCGACGGAATGGGCCGGCTCGCCGTGCGCGCGGTCTGGGCGTCGTAGTCGCGGTCGACATAATCGTTGTAGGCGCAGCCCGCCGCGCGCATGACGATCGCGCCGATCGCGAACAGGGTGAGCAGCCAGGGGTTGGGGTAGGGGCGCTCGAGCGCGACCTCGGCAAGGCCGACCGACCACCAGCATGGCAAGAGGAGGAGCCACAGCCCGATCGGCCGGTCGAGCCGCGCAAGCCGCAGGTACGGCCGCGCAGCTTCGGGCGCATAGCGGTCGGCCCAGTTGCCGACGGGCGCGTCGGCGACGGGGTTTGAACGCTCGGACGGCAAGAAGCTCGTGGCCATGTGTTCCTGTCCGGGGTCTCAAGGTGGGAACCGTAGCTTCGGGGCGCCTGCGCGGCAATCGCACAAAGGGGCGAATTTCGCTATGAGGGCGTCCAATGAGGTCCCCATGTCAGCCAACGAACGCACCGCGCACCGCCTGTTTCTCGAGGCTCCGCTTGCCGCCGGAGAGCGCACGGCATGCAATCGCGAGCAGGCGAACTACCTCCTGAACGTCCTGCGGCTCGGCGCCGACACCGAAATCCTCGTTTTCAACGGCCGCGACGGGGAATGGCGCGCGCGCCTCGTCGACGTCGGCAAGCGCCGCTGCGCGCTCGAATGCGTGGAGCAGGTGCGCCCGCAGACCTCAGGCCCCGACATCCACTACCTCTTTGCGCCACTCAAGCACGCACGCCTCGACTACATGGTGCAAAAGGCGACCGAGATGGGCGTCGCCAAGCTGCAGCCGGTGCTCACGCGGCGCACGATCGCTGCCCGCGTCAACATCGAGCGCATGCGCGCCAACGCCATCGAGGCGGCCGAGCAATGCGGCATCCTGCGGGTGCCGGGGGTGGCCGAGCCGGAGAAGCTCGACGCGGTGTTGCAATCCTGGGATCAGACGCGCGTGCTCGTGTTCTGCGACGAGGCGGCGGAGGTGGCGAACCCGCTTGCGGCGCTCGCCCAACTGGAAGGTCGCCCGCTGGCGGTGCTCATCGGGCCCGAAGGCGGCTTTGATCCGGGCGAGCAGGCGATGTTGCGGAAAAAACCGTTCGCGCTGCCGATCTCGCTCGGGCCGCGCATCATGCGCGCGGATACGGCGGCGGTGGCAGCCTTGGCGCTTGTCAACGCCGCAGTGGGCGACTGGCGCTAGCACCGCACCGGCGCGCCGAAAGGAGCGAAGCGGTTTCGCGGCCCGGCATGAATCGGGCCGCGCAACCCATAATGACGGAAGACGGCGCTAGCCGATTACTTCCCGCACTTGTCGTCGAGCTTGTCGAGCGCTGCGTCGTAGGACTTGCCGTCGGCAGACTCCGGATCGAGATCGGCGCCCGCCTCGTAGGCGGCCTCGAAATCGGGGCCGAGGTCCTTCATGTAGGTCTGCATTTGCTTGTCGAGGGCTTCGCTCTTTGAGTCGTCGGCGTCGTCGCCGCCGCCGGCAGAGAGCTTGCTCATCTCGCAGTAGGTCTTGAGCTTGGCAGCGTCGGCCGCGACCGCATCGAAAGTTTTGATCGCCGCATCGATGGTCGGGTTCGCCAGCGCCGGCGATACGAGGAGGCCGCACACGGCAACGGCGGCCAAGATCGGTTTCATGCTTTGCTCCTTACGTTTCAGTCGAGGCGTTCCGGCAATGAGCGAAGCGACCACACTCGAGCTTGTCATTGCGTGCATATCCAACGTCGGCTGGCGGCCCAAGCCGTCGATACGGCGCACAGATCGTCACGGTGAATGTTGCTTTTTTTGTGGTTGCTGCGGCTCCCCTCCGCGCTTCGGGGAGCGATAGATCATAGGGCGCAACGACGCACAAGGCCTGTGCGTTGCAGCAGACAAGTGCCGGTAATTGTCTCCTCACTTGTCCCCCCTTACCTCAAGGGCCATAAACCCTCGACCCAAAGCCCTCCCACCCGAAAGCCCGAGGCCATTCGATGTCGACCCGTGAAGAAGGCGCGCCAAGCTCTCTCGTGCGCTCGCGCGACGACTTGGTCGGCTGGATCGCAGCGGGGGCAAAGCCTCGGAATGATTGGCGGATCGGCACCGAGCACGAGAAGTTCGTGTTCCACACCGACACACTCACTCCCGTCCCCTACGCTGGCGAGCGAAGCATCCGCGCGCTGATGGAAGCCCTCATCGCCCGCTTCGGTTGGGAACCCATCCTGGAAGGCGACAGGATCATTGCGCTGAAACGCGCCGAGGGCGTGCTGGGCGGCAACATCTCGCTCGAGCCTGGCGGTCAGTTCGAGCTGTCTGGGCGCCCCGTGGCAACGCTGCACGAGACGGCCGAGGAGACGCTCGACCACTTCTACGAGGTCTTGAACGTCGGCGAGCCACTCGGCATCGGCTTCCTGGGGCTCGGCTTCTCGCCCAAGTGGACGCTCGCCGAGACGCCGCGCATGCCGAAGGACCGCTACGCCATCATGACGCGCTACATGCCGAAGGTCGGCTCGCGCGGCCTCGACATGATGTACCGCACCGCAACGATCCAGGTGAACCTCGACTTCGCGGACGAGGCCGACATGGTCAAGAAGCTGCGCGTCTCGCTGGCTCTGCAGCCGATCGCGGCGGCACTGTTCGCCGCTTCCCCTTTCACCGAGGGGCGCCTCAACGGTTTCCAGTCGCTGCGCAGCGAGATCTGGCGCGACACCGACCGTGCGCGCACCGGCATGCTGCCCTTCGCGTTCGAGCCGGGCATGGGATACGAACGCTACGTCGACTACGCGCTTAGCGTGCCGATGTATTTCGTCTATCGCGGCGGCCGCTACATCGATGCCTCCGGAAAATCCTTCAAGGATTTCATGGCGGGGAAGCTGCCGGAGCTGCCGGGCGAGATGCCGACGATCGACGACTGGTCGGACCATCTGACGACGCTCTTCCCGGAGGTGCGCCTGAAGCGCTTCCTCGAGATGCGCGGCGCCGACGGGGGCCCCTGGCAGCGCATCTGTGCTCTCTCCGCCCTCTGGGTCGGCCTGCTCTACGACGACGACGCGCTCGAAGCGGCCTGGCAGCTCGTCAAGGACTGGACCGAGGAGGAGCGCGAGAGGCTGCGCAACGAGGTGCCGCGGACCGCGCTTGCCACCCGCTTCCGGTCAACGACGGTGCACGCGATCGCCCGCGAGATCGTCCGCATCGCCCGCAAGGGCCTGCGCCATCGCCGGCGGATCAATGCGGCGAGCCAGGACGAGTCGATCTACCTCGAGCCGCTCGCCGACGTCGTGCAGAGCGGGCAGACGCTCTCCGACGAGTTGATCGCAAAATTCAACGGACGCTGGCATGGCGACATTGACCATGTCTTTGAAGAATATGCCTTCTGAGCCCCTTCCCCGGTGGTTCAGGTTGTGTTCATGCTAGGCAGCCTTAACTGATCCAAAGCGGTTGAGGGACAGACCGGAATCGACGACAATCCTTTCGATGGATTGCAACCGGGCATTGCTCGCCGCACGCCCATGTCAGGCGACGGGAGATGAACGTGATCGATCGCAGGAGCTTGTGGGCGCTCGCGGCAGTGGCGGTTGTCGCGGCGCTCTTGGCGGCTTCCGGTCTCGTCGCGCCGAGGCCGGCGGAGGCCGAGGGCGGGTGCGGCGAAAGCTGCCGGTCCGCCTACAATCAGTGCCGCATTGCCACCAAGGGCTCGGCGGCATGCGAGGCGGCGTTCACGAGCTGCATGCAAACCTGCATAAAGCGCAGATAAAAGCCTGAAATAGCGTCTGCACGTTGTGCAAGTCGCGCGCAATTGCCCTTAAATCAGGATGACGGCGAGCCGGCGGGGCCCGTGCGCACCCACCACGATTCTGCCCCCGATATCCCCGGTCCGCGACGCCCCCGAAACGAGATTGAGCGCATGCGGCAGCGCCTCCGACCCAAGCTCGGCAGAGATGAGCGCCACCGCGTCCTCGTAGCTCCCGACGATCGTCTCCCGGCGCACGACGACGAGGTGTGTCTCCGGCAGCAGCGCGAGTGTCGTCGGATTGTCTGCGCCGGAGGCGAGCACCAGCGTTCCCGTCTCGGCGACGCCGGCAAGCGCACGCGACAGCCCCGCGGTGTCGTTGGGCCGAGCGACGCCGGTGTCGCGAGCAAGCTCGCCCGTCCACGACAGCGACGCGAGAAAAGGATCGCCACCCACGCGCACGCGCAAAGGAAGATTGCGGTCGCCTAGGTAGGCGGCAATCGCAGCCGGGATCTCGGCGTCCGCCGCGACGTCGATCACGTCGGTGCCCTGCGCCGCGAGGAAGGACTTGAAGAGGGCGACGCGTTCCTCTGCGCCGACCTTTCCCCGCGCCGGCACCAGATGATGCGCGCCTTGTGCCAGCCGCGCCTCGACGCTCGCCCGCCGCTCGGACTCGTGGCGCGCCTCGACCTTCAGCCCCGAGCGCACGTTGGCGAGGATCGCTGCCCGGCTCATGGCGTTGGCTCCCGCTGCCGCCGCGCCCACCGCGCCTGGAAGGTCTCGCCTTGCGGCGTCGGCAGATCGCGGTAACGCGTCCAGGCTTCGGCCAACGGATGCCGCGACACGGTCCCGCGCCCGCGCGCAAACGCGCGCAGCGCCGCCGTGCCCATCCGCGCCGCGGCGTGGTAGAGGCGGGGCCGCTGCGCGAGGAACGCCCAGACGCGCAAGAGCAGCTTGCTGCGGCCGTCGCCCGGCTCGCCGAACGCAACTTCGCGCCACTGGCGCATGAGCCCTACGAGCGGGATCTCGACCGGGCACACCTGTTCGCAGCGCCCGCAGAACGTCGAGACCTGCGCCAACTCGCCCGCCTCCTGCACCCCGACCAGCGCCGGCGACAGCACCGCCCCAATTGGGCCGGCGTAGATCGAGCCATAGGCGTGCCCGCCGACCGAGCAGTAAACCGGGCAGTGATTCATGCAGGCCCCGCAGCGGATGCAGCGCAGAACCTCGCGCATGCCGCTGCCCAGAAGCTCCGAGCGCCCGTTGTCGACGAGGACCACGTGGCACTCCTCCGGCCCGTCGGGATCGCCGTCGCGCCGCGGGCCGGTAACGAGCGTCGTATACGCGGTAATCTCCTGGCCCGTGGCCGAGCGCGCCAGGAGCCTCAGTAGGGCCCACGCGTCATCGAGCGTCGGCACGACCTTCTCGATCGAGGTCACCACGATGTGCACACGCGGCAGCGTCAGCGTCAGGTCGGCGTTGCCCTCGTTCGTCACGACGATGGCCGAGCCGGTCTTGGCGACGAGCAGGTTGGCTCCCGTGATGCCGACGTCGGCGGCAAGGAATTTCGGGCGCAGGATGCCGCGGGCTTCCGCGATGAGGACGGCGGGGCTCGAGGTATCGCGGTCGGGCGGCAGATGATCGTGGTGGCGCAGGAAGTCCTCGGCGATGTCGGCCGTGCTCAGGTGGATCACCGGCGCGATGAGGTGGCTCGGCGTCTCGCCGCGGAGCTGGATGACGTACTCGCCGAGGTCGGTCTCGACCACTTCCAGCCCGCCTGCCTCGAGCTTGGCGTTGAGGCCGATCTCCTCCGACACCATCGACTTGCTCTTGGTCACGAGCCGCGCGCCGGTCTCGCGGCAGATGCCGAGGACGATGTCGCAGGCTTCCGCGGCCGTCGACGCCCAATGCACTATCGAGCCGGCAGCGGTGGCGTTGCGCTCGAACTCCTCGAGATAGAGGTCGAGATGGGCAAGCGCGTGGTCCTTGATATCGCGCCCCGTCCGGCGCAGCGCTTCGAACTCCGGCAGCGCCGCCTTCGCCCGCGCGCGTCCGGCGACGAACCCGCCCGGCACGTCGGCGAGCGCCCGCTGCAGCCGCTCGTTTGCTAGAGCCGTGGCCGACCGGGTTGTGAAGGGAGACACTGGGCTCATGGGGCGCTCGTCTGCGCAATGGGCGGCTCGGCCGTCTCGCCCGCCAGCACCTCGGCGACATGGCGGCAGCCGACGCGCGAGCCCTCGCGTGCGAGCTTGCCGGCGATGTTGATGAGGCAGCCGAGATCGCCCGCGAGCAGCAGCTCCGGCTCGGCGGCCATGATGTTCGCCGTCTTGCGGCTGACCATGGCGTTGGAGATATCGGGGTACTTCACGCAAAATAGCCCACCGAAGCCGCAGCACCGCTCGGTCTCGGCCATCTCGACGAGCTCGGTGCCGGGAAGCCGGCCGAGCAGCTCGCGCGGCTGGCGCTTGATGCCGAGCTCACGCAATCCCGAGCAGCCGTCATGGTAGGCGACGCGCCCGGAAAACGTGCCGGGCAGGGCCGTGAGCTTGCGCACATCGACCAGGAAGGAGACGAGCTCATGCACACGCTCGGCGAAGCTGACGGCACGGGCGGCCGCCTCGGCGTCATCGGCGAGGAGCCGCGGGTAGTGCACCTTCAGCATGGCCGCGCACGACCCCGACGGTGCCACGACGTAATCGAAGCCGTCGAAGGCCGCGATCGTCTGCAGCGCGAGCGCGCGCGCTGTGTCGCGATCGCCGCTGTTGTAGGCCGGCTGCCCGCAGCACGTCTGCGCCGCCGGCACCTCGACATCACAGCCAGCGGCTTCGAGCAGGCGCACCGCCGCGAAGCCGACGGATGGGCGCAGGATGTCGATGAGGCAGGTAACGAAGAGGCCGACGCGCGGCCGCTGGGATTGGGTTGTCATCTCGCGCGCCCGCTTCCCGGGGCTTCAAAGCGCGTCAGGCGCCGCCCTCGCGGCGACCTCTACTTCTGGGTCTTGAGGAAAGCAATGAGGTCCTTGAGCTCGGCCTCGTTCTTGACGCCGGCGAACGCCATCACGCCATTGGGCACGAACGTATCGGGCGAGTCGAGATACTGCTGCAGGTTGCCCTCGGTCCAGACGAGGCCCCCGGCGGCCTTCGCCTTGAGCGCATCCGAATAGTTGAAGCCGGCAGCTGCGGCGGCCTTGCGTCCGACGATACCGTTGAGCGAGGGGCCGACCTTGTTGTGCGCCCCGGGGCCGATGGCATGGCAGGCGCGGCAGCGATTGAAGACCTTCTGGCCGTTGCCGGCGTCCTGAGCCCAGGCGGCGCCCGAGGCGGGCAATAGGCCCGCAGCGACGGCTACGACAATCGCGAGACTTGATGCCCGTTTCATTGCGGTCGCTCCCTGTCCGGCGGCTACCTCAGCAAAAGTGCGGCCTGCAATCAAGGGAGCACAGCATCGTGGCACGCCGATGTTGCTTATGCGCAAGCTTCAGCGAGCGGAGGCGACCGCCCGCGAGCGCTTGCCGGCGCCTCCGGCGGACGCACGCTTGGGGGTGAGCTTGGCGAGGTCCAAGCCCTTGTCCCAATAGGGTTCCGGGCCATAGAGCTCGGCCAGGAACTCGATGAACACGTTGACCTTGGCCGGCATGAACTCGCGGCAGGGATAGACCGCGAAGATGGCGACGTTGGAGGAGCCGCGATACTCGGGGAGCACAATCTTCAGCTCGCCGCGCTTCAGCTCGCGGCCGATGTCCCAGGTTGACCGCAGGCCGAGTCCCAACCCGGCGAGCAGGGCCTCGCGAATGAGCTCGCCTGAGTTGGAGCGCACATTGCCGTTGGTGCGCACCTGCTCCTGGCCTTGCGGACCCTCGAGGCGCCACACGTCCTGGGCGCCGGCGGAGAGGCAATTGTGCAGGACGAGATCGGCTAGAGAGGTGGGCGTGCCGTACTTCTCGAGATAGGCCGGGGTGGCGCAGAGGACACGGTTGTCGGCGGCGATCTTGCGGGCGACGAGGGAGGAATCCTCCAGCTCCCCGATGCGAATGGCGAGATCGAACCCCTCGCGGATGATGTCGACGAAGCGGTCGGTCAGGTGCGCGTCGAGCTCGATGTCGGGATAGTTGGCGAGGAACTTACCGAGATAAGGAGCAATGTGCAGCCGGCTGAACGTCGTCGGCGTGCTGATTTTCAGCAGCCCGCGCGGCTTCGTGTTGCGCCGGCTCACAAAATCCTCGGCTTCCTCGCACAGGCTCAGGATGTCGACGACGCGCTTGAAATAGCCGGCACCCGTCTCGGTGAGCGTGAGCTGGCGCGTCGTGCGCTGGAACAGGCGGGCGCCCAGGCGCTCCTCGAGCTGGCTCACGCGCTTCGAGACGACCGCCGGAGATAGCCCCATCTCGCGCCCGGCCGCCGACATGTTGCCGGTGCGGGCAACGCGGGCGAATATCTCAAGGTCGCTTATGGCAGTCACTTGAGCCGAGTCCCTGCGAACGAGAGGCTTGATTCCACCGGCAGCGAGCACCCACGAAGGGCTAAAATTATGGCCGATACCGACTATATGGCATCGGCCTAAATTCCGAACAGCTATACTGTTGTACAATGCGGTCGCGTTGCCTGCTAAGGTCCGCGCTCCGATTCAAGTATCAGACGCTCGCCGACGTTGGCTGTCGCCGCTGAGCGGGAGGACCAAGCTCATGACGCTGTCGAGAATGCTCGAGCCCGATCGTGAGGTGCTCGCGCGCAGCGACGCCATCGTCGAGGATCTCAAGCAGCTTATAGGCGCCGAGGCGGTGATCGCGGACGAGGACGGGCGGCGCGTGTTCGAGGCGGACGCGCTGACGGCCTACTGCTGCATGCCGCTCGTCGTGGTGCTGCCGCGCTCCACCGAGGACGTGTCGAAGCTCCTCAGGTATTGCCACCAGAACAACCTGAAGGTCGTGCCGCGCGGAGCCGGGACCTCGCTGTCGGGCGGCGCGCTGCCCGCAGAGGACGCCATTGTCATCGGCCTCTCGCGCATGAACCGCATTCTGAACGTCGACTTCGAGAACCGGACCATGAGCGTGGAAACCGGCATCACCAACCTCGCCATAACGGAAGCGGTGTCGGCGGAAGGCTTCTTCTATGCGCCCGATCCTTCGAGCCAGCTCGCCTGCACGCTCGGCGGCAACCTCGCCATGAACTCGGGCGGCGCGCACTGCCTGAAGTACGGTGTCACCACGAACAACGTGCTTGGCCTGCGCATGGTACTGATGAACGGCGAGATCGTCGAGATCGGCGGCCCCTTCCTCGACGCGGAGGGCTACGACTTTCTGGCGCTCATTGTCGGCTCGGAGGGCCAGTTCGGCATCATCACCGAGGCGACCGTGCGCATCCTGCCAAAGCCGGAAAGCGCGCGGCCGATCATGCTGGGCTTCACGACCAGCACGGCCGCGGGGCAGTGCGTCGCCGCCATCATCGCGTCGGGCATCATCCCCGTCGCCATCGAGTTCATGGACAAGCCTGCGATCGCCGTCGCCGAGGCCTACGCCAAGGCCGGCTACCCGCTCGATGTGGAGGCGCTGCTGATCGTCGAGGTCGAAGGCTCGCCCGAGGAGGTCAACCAGCTGCTCGGCGACATCGTCGAGATCGCCAAGGCGTTCCAGCCGAAGGTGATCGAGGCCGCGACCTCGCCCGAGCATAGCGCCCGGATCTGGAAGGGGCGCAAGGCGGCCTTCGGCGCCATTGGCCGCATCTCCGACTACTACTGCATGGACGGC
>CAXMLT010000444.1:0-5121 GCA_964194245.1 uncultured Hyphomicrobium sp. | reverse complement strand
ATGAAAGTCGGCGGCAAGCGCACACTGGTGATCCCGCCGCAGCTCGGCTACGGCGCACGCGGCGCTGGCGGCGTCATCCCGCCCAACGCGACGCTGATCTTTGACGTCGAGCTGCTCGGCGTGAAGTAGGCGCGTGCTCAAGGCTCATTGCCGCACGACTTGAGCTCGAGGCGCAGGCTGCCGTCGGGCTCGCGGCCGGTGACGACAAAGCCGCGGCGGGCGTAGAGCGCCGCGGCGCGCGTGTCGGGCGCGGTCGTCAGCCAGATCGTCCCGCTGCTCTCGCCCTGCAGCCAGCGCACCGCCCGATCGAGCAGCGCGCTCCCGAGCCCGCGACCCTCGTATCCCGGGGCCACGAACAGCGCAAAAATCGAGCGCGTTTCACCGTCGGCGATGGCGAGCGCGACGACGACGCCCTCCTTCTCCGCGACCCAGCCGCGCGCGCGGCCATTGAGTGACGCGGCGACGCTCGCCGGCGTGATGCCCGTGCGCTCAAGCTGCTCGAGCGTCAGCGCGTTCTCGGCGACTGCGGTGCGGACCGCAAAGGCGTCGCCCATGTCGTCCGCAGTCATCGCACGAATGATGTCGTTGCTCACGCAGGTCGATCCCCGTTAAGGTTACCGCTTAATTAATAATTGTTTCTGCACGTTGCGACGACGCGCGATCTGTCATGTTCCCGAGCGACGGCATTGCCGCGCAACCTGATTTGGCTCGCCGTATGCTTAACGCTCAGCTCACATCCAGTATTGTCACGCGCGACCTCCGCATCGACTTTTTTCGCGGCCTCGCGCTCTATATGATCCTCGTCGATCACGTGGTCGGCGACCCCATCGGAAAACTCACTTTCCGAAGCGTCGGCTTCTCCGATGCCGCCGAGCTCTTCGTCTTCTTGTCTGGGATCTCGTGCGCCATAGTCTATTCCGGTCTGCTCGCACGCAGGGGCTGGGGCGGATTGCTTAAAGCGGTCGCGCGACGGGCATGGCACATTTACCTCTTCTATCTGTTGACGTGCATTGCCGTCATTCTCCTGACCAAGATCGCCGCGTCGTTCACCAGCGTGAGCTTCAGCGATGATCCGTTCCTGGTGGTCAACGCCGATCCGATCTCCGCTGTGCAGAGTGCTCTTCTACTGACATCTCCGCCCGCGCTGCCCGGAATTCTAGTTCTCTACTTGATGCTGACGCTCATCGTGATTCCGCTTGTCCTGCTGCTCTCGAGAAGCAGCACCGCCCTGGCTCTAGCGGTGAGCGCTGCCGTTTGGGCGATCGCTCAATACAATCCGAACCTGTCTCCGCATCTGGCAGATCACTCGGTGTTCGACTGGCTGGCGTGGCAGTTGCTTTTCACGATCGGCATGCTCGTTGGGCTCGAACGAGACCGCGCCTGGTCAATTCCGGCCTCGACTTATCGCGCGCTAGTGAGCGCGGCTTGGCTTGTTGTGATCGGCAGCCTGGCATACCGGGCGGTGCTGGTCCTTGCACCCGCATTGCACATCGATGTCGATTGGCTGCGCCTGTCTCCCGCAACGGCCGCGCAAATGAAAGAGAACCTGTCATTGCTGCGGCTCCTGCATTTCTTGAGCGTTGCGTTTCTCGTCGCAAACTACGTCAAGAGCAGCAGTCCGTTCTTTAGGAGCATCGGTGCGCGCCAGGTCATTCAAACCGGCCGACATTCGCTTGAGGTTTACTGCTTGTCCGCTATCTGCAGTGTCATCCTCAACATCATCGTGGTCGTCTATGGACCGGCCTTGCTAGCAAAGCTGTTACTAGACGCGAATGCGATTGCGCTGATCCTGCTAAGCGTGTGGATCCTGGGGGAAGCGCGCCGCAGCCGGAAATCCAAAGAAAAAACTGGCGTCGGCGACCTACTGAGGCCAATCCAAAACTAGGCGCTACGTCCGCCTGCAGCGCGAGAGCATGCCACGGAGCAGCTACTTCAGCCGCTCGGCGGGAGCCGGGCAATCGTGCTGGCAGCCGACGGGATAGCCCCATGCCGGGTAGTACGGCGGCTGGATGTAATACGGGCGCGGCTTGCGCATTTCTGCGGCCGGGCGCCAGTAGTTCGAGTTGTAGTAGGGATAGTACCGCGGCGGATCGTAGACGTACGGGTACCGATCCGGCGCATCCGGGTCGAGGTCGCGGCCGAAAAAGCCGGCCATTGCGGGCGCTTGAGCACCCAAGCCCAGCGTCAGCCCTAACGTCAGCGCGATGCCGGCAAGTGCAGTCGTGATTCGCATGGCGGACCCCCGAAGCGCAATACCTACGCGATTCAAAGTACTACAGGCAATGCGCCACGCGCGACCACAGGCCGACCTGGGTCAAAATAGCCACAGCGCGCCACCCACCGCGGCTGCGGCGAGCAGCACCAGCGGCTCGGTAAGGTTGGCGAACGCGCCAGCGGCGAGCGCCTCGTAGGACAGCCCGGCCCGCTCGATCACGAGATAGGCGCGGTCCCGCTCGTCGAGCTCGTCCATGACGGCGCGGGCATTGGCGAGGTTGCAGACGCCCGCGAACTCGTCCGGCGAGAGGACATATCGCGTGCCCTTCAAGGTTGCACCCGCGTTGAAGCCGGCGTCGCAGGGCACACGGGCAAACCGCCGGACCGTTGCCGGAGACGGAATGACGCTGTGGTGGGCACGCACGAAAGCCCCGTACAACTCGCCGAACGAGGGGTTGCCGGAGCGCGCGATATCGGCGGCGACCCGGTCGCAGCCGCCGCTCCAGATGGCGGACTCGGGATCGTTCTCGCAGGTCATGCGCACGGCATAGCCGCGCGGCAGGTCGAAGCGCCCCTGCGTGTCGCTGAAGGTGACCGCGGCGTAGGCACCCCCGCCGGCGAGGCCGGCGGCCACGAGCGTCCGCCAGTGCTCCCGCAAGAAGTCCTTTACTACTTTGAAGCCGAAGTTCCCGCCCATGGGCGCAAGCTGTCACCGCCGGAGCCGCGAGACAAGGGCGCAGGCTGGCGGCAATGCAGGCAGAAAATCAATGCGGCGGTGCGGCGTTTACTCCGTTCAAGGATATTCCGTAACAAATAGCTGGCGGAATTTGTCCAAATCGCTTGACGGACGCGCAAGGACGAACGATGGCAAATCACCAAGGCTTGCCCCCCATAAGGGTAGATTTACCGCGCCAAAAAAGCGCCTGCCGTCCACGAAGCGTCAGCCGACGGAAGTTTCCCACCTCGCGCGTTGCAGGTGGATAAGGGTCGCCATGGATACCACCAGCCTGCTTCAGGCCATCTACAAGGCCTTTCGCGAGAAACGCCTCGCCGATGCGATCTCGCATCTCGCCGACGACTTCCGCCTCGTCGTGCATCTGCCCGAGGATGCGCTGCCCGGCGGCGACAGGCCACGCAGCAAGGCAGAGGCAGCCCTTTTGTTTCAAGGCTTCATCAACGACTACGACTTTCTCGCGTACGACCAGGGCCCGATTATCGTCACCGGCGACCACGCCACCTCGCAGCCGCAGATCCGTTATCGGCACAAGAAGACGGGCAAGGTGATCGAGACGCGGCTCAACCACACCTGGCATGTCAAGGATGGCAAGGCGCGGACACTCGATGAGCGCCACGACGTTGCGCGCGTGCAAGCGTTCATGAAGAGCCTGAGGGAGTAGCCGGATTCAAAATGGGCTGCGGTTTTACCGCAACCCTTTGCATTGTGGCTGGCCGGGATTGCGCCTGACGCGCATCAGCACTTGCGCAGGTCGGCCGAGAGCTGGCGGAAATAGCTCGAGCGCTGCGGCGATACCGTCACCTGCTGCGCGCACTCGGAGCCGGCTACCGCCATCTTGGCCTGAAAGAACTGCCCGCCAAGGAGCACCTCGAAGCCGTTCGCGGTCACGTCGCCGCGCACGATGCCGCCGACCGAGTTGATCTTGTCCTCCCAGCGCCCGCTGACCTTCGTGCCGTCGATCTCGAGCAGCGTCGCCGCCTCGAGGTTGATGCTCGCGCCCTTGCAGCGCAGGTTCTGCCTCATGCCGGAGCCGGTGGGGGTGGGCAGATAGGTGACTATGCACTTGAAGGTCTCGGGCGAGCCCGACATGGAGGTCATGACCGCATCCCCGGTCCAGCGGCCGGCGAGCCGTGCCACGGGGTCGGTTGCGGGGATCGCGGCGATGTTGGCGGTCGTGGCGGCGCAAAGGCCGGTGGCTGCACCGAGCACGACTTTGACGAGGCGAGAAGTATGCTGCACGAGTTCCCTCCGTAAGCGATGTGCGCCAACGCGCCAATGGACTGCGCCTGCGCCGACCCGGACTTCCCCGTTTACTCTGCTGCTGGCGACACTCTTTACTTTTCGTTGCCGCCTGCGCTCCGGATGCGTTCTGGCCCCCCGCAGTGCTCCAGAGAGACTGGACAGCGATCTGGTCAACTTGTTGTCCGTGGGCGAAAAATGAGCAGGGTGCTGACGAGCTTTGCAGGAGAGCCCGCGACGCCGGGGTCTGCGCGAAAAATCGCGGTGTTCTGCTATGGTTGGTGATAAAGAGCGAAGCGAGGCACGTTAAGACTCTGGCAAGGAAGTGAGCGAGAACAAGGCGAAGGCATGACGAGCGTTCCGGACTTCACCAAGATCGGCCTCGACGGCGGCGCGGCCACCGCGCGCGCTGGCAGCGGTGCGGCCGCCGGTGTCGTCTGGGAGGCACCCGAAGGCATCGCCATCAGGAGTGCCTATACCGCAGCTGACACCGCCGGACTCGACTTCCTCGACACCTTTCCCGGCATCGCGCCGTTCCTGCGCGGCCCCTACCCCGCGATGTACGCACTGCAGCCGTGGACCGTGCGCCAGTACGCGGGCTTCTCCACGGCGGAGGATTCCAACGCTTTCTATCGCCGCAACATCGCGGCCGGGCAGAAGGGCCTCTCCGTCGCCTTCGATCTCGCCACCCACCGCGGCTACGACAGCGATCACCCGCGCGTGCGCGGCGACGTCGGCATGGCCGGCGTGGCGATCGATTCCATCTACGACATGCGCACGCTGTTCGCCGGCATCCCGCTCGACCGGATGTCGGTGTCCATGACCATGAACGGCGCGGTTCTGCCGGTGCTCGCGCTCTACATCGTCGCAGCCGAGGAGCAGGGCGTGAAGCCGGAAAAACTCTCCGGCACGATCCAGAACGACATCCTCAA
>CAXMLT010000443.1:0-14518 GCA_964194245.1 uncultured Hyphomicrobium sp. | reverse complement strand
ACGCAGTACGATATCATGGCGACGGTGCTGGGCGGCGGCCTCTCCGGCCAAGCGGGTGCCGTGCGCCACGGCATCTCCAAGGCGCTCACCTACTTCGAGCCAGACCTGCGCGGCGTGTTGAAGAAAGGCGGGTTCCTCACCCGCGACAGCCGCGTCGTCGAGCGCAAGAAGTACGGCCGCATGAAGGCCCGCCGCAGCTTCCAGTTCTCCAAGCGCTAAGCGGCCGACTTTCCGGCCACGAATTGGCGGCGGCTCGGATCCCGGGCCGCCGTTCTGTTATCGCTTTAGCTTGCCGCGCTTGCGCACCGATGCCACATAGCTTTTCCGGGGCGCCGCGGGACGAGGGACGATTGGCATGAACTGGCTGCTGCACGAACTGGCCGCGGGCGTGAGCTTTCTCGGCGAGGAGGCCGGGCACCTGTTGAGCATCGACTGGTACCGCGAGAACGGCCTCGCGCTTCTGAACATCATGATGATCGACCTCGTGCTCGCCGGCGACAACGCCATCGTCGTCGGCATGGCGGCGGCGCGTGTGGGGCCTGAGATCCGCGCCAAGGTGATCTTCTGGGGCATCGCCGCCGCGGTCGTGCTGCGCATCCTCTTCGCGGCCGTCACCGTGCAGCTTCTGTCCATCATCGGGCTGACGCTCGCCGGCGGCATCCTGCTCCTCTGGGTCTGCTGGAAGATGTACCGGCAGATCACGATGGAGGATCACTCGGCGCACGCGGACACCGCCACAATCGGGGGCGAACTCGGCTTCTGGTCGGCCGTGGGGCTCATCACACTCGCCGACGTCTCCATGTCGCTCGATAACGTTCTGGCGGTCGCGGGCGCAGCCAAGGGCTCGACGCTGGCGCTCGTCGTCGGTCTCGCCATCGCCATCGTACTCATGGCAGTGGCCTCGGCCTACATCGCCAAGCTGCTTGTGCGCCAGCCGTGGATCGCCTGGATCGGCCTCGCCATCATTCTCTGGGTGGCTCTGGAGATGATCTACGAGGGCTCGCACCAGGTCACCTGCCGCGCCTTCGATTTCGGCTGCTCGGAGACCCTGTGGCAGGGCATCGTGCACCGATTGGGTCTCACCTGAGGCGATTGCGGAGCCCGGGCGTATTGACGTGCGGGTTTGCCGGACCTAGAGCCAACGCAACGGACGAATTGGAGCTCGACGCCCATGGGCGCGCGCCAGAGCAAGGCCACGTCGGCGAAACCGAGGATCTTCATCGACGGCGAGGCCGGGACGACCGGCCTTGAGATCCGCGAGCGGCTGGCTGCGCTTCCCGAGGTCGAGGTGTTGAGCATCGATCGGGAGAAGCGCAAGGACGCCAAGGCGCGGCAGGCCCTGATGCGCGAGGTCGACCTCGTGGTGCTGTGCCTGCCCGACGACGCGGCGCGCGAGGCGGTGGCGCTTTCGGCTGAATTGGGCGAGGAGGCCCCGAAGATCCTCGACGCCTCGACGGCGCACCGGGTCGCACCCGGCTGGGCCTATGGCTTCCCTGAGCTCGACGCCCATCAGGCCGACGCCATTCGCAAGGCAAAGCACGTCGCCAACCCCGGCTGCTACCCGACGGGCGCCATCGCGCTCATCCGGCCGCTGATCGACGCCAAGCTGCTGGACCCCGACGCACCCCTCACCATCAACGCGGTGAGCGGCTACTCGGGCGGCGGCCGCAGCATGATCGAGGCCTACGAGGCCGGCACCGCGCCGTCGTTCGAGCTGTACGGGCTTTCCCTCGAGCACAAGCATATTCCCGAGCTTCATCGCTATTCGGGACTCACGCGGAGGCCGATCTTCATCCCCTCCGTCGGCAACTTTCGCCAAGGCATGCTCGTGTCGATCCCGCTGCATCTCGACGAGCTGCCGGGCAAACCCTGTCTGCGCGACCTCGAGCTTGCGCTCGACAAGCACTACCGCGGCTCCGAGCTGATCAGCATCGTGCAGGAGCCCGGCGCGTCGATGATGCGGCTCGCGGCCGAGACGCTCAACAGCACCGACCGCCTGGAAATCTTCGTGTTCGGCAAAGCCGATCTGCGCCAGGCCGTTCTGGTTGCGCGGCTCGACAACCTCGGCAAGGGCGCCGCGGGTGCGGCCGTGCAGAACATCCGGCTGATGCTCGGGCTCGACGCCGGTCGCGGCGCAGAGGCTCAGGCGCGCGAGGCCGCCCGCGTCATTCCGTGAAGATGCACGGTCGCGGCGGCGATAGCGATCGCTGCGCCGGCCTGGTGTGCGAGGCCGAGCGCGATCGGCACGCCGGCAAGCAGCGTCGCAATGCCAATTCCCATCTGCGCGAGCAGTACCGCTGCCAGCAGACCGGCGGTGCCGATGAGGCGCTCGTCGTCGGCGGAGCGCCGCAGTACCACGACGTGCCAGAGCGCGAGCGCCACCACGAGATAGGCGACCATGCGGTGGTCGAACTGCACGGTCGTCACGTTCTCGAAGACGTTGAGATACCAGGGCGCGAGTTGGCCGAGCCCCTCGGGCACCCAGCGGCCGTCCATCAGCGGCCAGGTATTGTAAGTGTGGCCAGCCTTCAGTCCGGCAACGAGGGCGCCGAGCCCCGCCTGCAGGAAGATGAGACCGAACAGGATCGCCGCAAAGCGCCACTCCGCGCGCGTCACCGTCTGCAGGCGCACGCGCTGAGGCGCGGGCCCGGCATCGAGCGCGAGCCAGACGAGCAGGGACAGGATCGACAACGCGATCAATAGGTGCAGCGCGAGCCGGTACTGGCTCACGTCGATGCGGTCGACGAGCCCGGATTTCACCATGTACCAGCCGATGAAACCCTGCAGGGCGCCCAGCGCCAGCACGCCGAACAACTTCAGCGGCAGACCCGGCCGCAGCCGGCCCGCAGCCCAGAACGCGAGGAACGGGAACGCGAAGGCCACACCGATGAGGCGCCCGAGCAGGCGGTGCGTCCATTCCCACCAGTAGATGAACTTGAAGTCGCCGAGCGACATGCCCGCGTTCACGATGCTGTACTCGGGGATCGCCTTGTACTTCTCGAACGCCGCCTGCCAGTCGGCTTCGTTGAGCGGGGGGATGGCGCCGAGCAGCGGCTGCCACTCGGTAATCGACAGGCCCGACTCGGTGAGCCGCGTCGCCCCGCCGACGACGACCATTGAGAACACCAGCAGCGCCACGATGAAGAGCCACGCGCGTACGGCGCGGTCGCCGTCGGCCGCCACACGCGATGCTGCCGGCGATGCGGCTGAGACTGCCAAGAAGGTGACCCTCGAGGTTGCGTTCGCGAGCGTGATACGGCGCGCGCGGCCCGCAATCAATGCGCCCAACGGGCGCGGCGGTTGGGAGGGGCCCCTAGGCCGCTGACGATTGCTGGCCCGAGATCCGCTGCAGCGCGTGCATGAGGGCGAAGGGAATGCCGGATAGCAGCGCCTTCACGTAGCGGATGTCCTGGAAATCGCCGTTGAGCGAGAGCCGCGGCAAGGCGGTAAGCGCCTGCGCGTGCCCGGGATGGAGCAGGCCCTTCTGCGTGGTTACTGCCGTCAGGAGCCCCAGCTCCTTGGCGACGCGGAATTCTCTTGGGCCGGCGCTGCGCGCGCACCCGTAAGGGTAGCTGAAGTGGCGGCAGGGGCGGGCAAGCTCGCGCTCGAGGCGGGCGACGCTGTCGGCGATCTCAGCCCGCATGTCGGCCTCGGGCAGCTTGCCGAGCGCAAAGTGCGACTTGGTATGGGCGCCGATCGTCACCAGCGGATCTTGCGCAAGCTCGCGCAGCTCGTCCCAGGACATGAAGAGCTCGGCGTGGCTCGCGCACGTGTCGACGCCGTACGCTTCGGCAAGCTCCGCGACGACGGTGCGCGCCAGATCCTCTGGGATCGAGCGCAGCCACCAGTAGATCTCATTATAGGCGGCTTCCTTCTCGGCAGTGGTACCGAGCGCGAAATGCCGCCCCTCGCCCTTCATGCCGAGCGTGATGTGCGGGGCTATGCGCAGCACGTCTTCGAGCGTGAGCCACCACAGGTCGGCCCTGCCGTCGGCGAAGTCGCTCGGCACGTAGATCGTGAATGGGAGCCCGTGGCGCTTGAAGATCGGGTAGGCGTGCTCGCGGTTGTCGCGGTAACCGTCGTCGAGCGTGAAGCACGCGAAGGGGCGCTCGCTGCCGCGGGCGAGGCGGTCGGGAATTTCATCGAGCGGGATCATGTCGAAGCCCGCATCGAGCGTGGAGTCAACCACCGCGTCGAGGAAGTCGGGCGTCACGCGCAGGATGCGGCTCGGTGCGAAATCCTGCGGTGGATCAGGGCGCACCTGATGCAGCATGAAAATGACGCCGGCACCCTTGGTGAAGGGCGCAAGGATGTTCTCGGCTCCCGAATAGTGCACCGCCGCCAGCGCAGCCTTCAGAAGCTTGGTCGACCGCCTGCTCATGCTTCCACAACGATTGCGCGGACGCCGGAGTGCTCCGCTGTCCGGCACCCGCAATTTTCGTGCAAGCGCGCGCGAGACCCCGACTATGCGTGCCGAGGTCTCGTTCGTTGGTTAAAATGATGCGGACAATCCCGCGCTCTTAGGCGTGGCCTGAGGTGGGGCGCGCCTCGGATCCGCCCTTGGCCGTAAGCCGGGCTAGCCGGTCCTGTACCACGCGACTCGAAAGTGGACACTCGAGCCGGAACAGCTCGATGTCGGCGACCTCGAAGCCGAGGAACGTGCCCGGCGCCTCCGTGAGCTTTGCCCGCCGCTTGCCCTCGGTGACGATTACGCCGGCGTCGAACCGCCCCTGGATGGCTTCAAACAGCGCGCGCGCGGCCTGGCTCGGGCCGACGACGACGATGTGGTCGTAGGCACTGTCGAGCGCGTCGAGCGCCAGGTTCACCTGATCGGGATCGAGCATAGCTGCTGCACTTGTGGCCCTGGTGCCCGCCGGGATCAGGTGCGCGGCGCTGCCGGGAACGCGTGCGACGACGTCCTCGAAGCGCGCCCTGCCCTGCAAGAGATCCGCGAGGCCGGGGCGCGTCTGGGCGCCGATCGCCTCGGCTACGCCGTGCCCGTCCGGGCTCCAGTCGACGAGCATCACGTCGGCACCGGCTTCCGCAAACGCCTTGGCGAGATCGACGCCTGCAGCGCCCGCATCGACGCCGTCCGTCTCGCCTGTGATCAGCGTGCGGAACCCGCCGATGTCTGGGGGCCGGGTCAGAAGCTGGCTCGCCAGCGCCGCAACCGAGTCGACGGGGTCGACCACACCTGCCGAGACCGCGGCCGCGCGTTCGGTGCCGGTACGTGTAGTCTTGGCTTGGGCGCCGGTGTAGCCGGGTGCGCCTTGCCAAGTGCCCTTCGGCAGCGAAGCCGGCGTGCGGGCGGCGGCGAATAGGGCCCTCGTCACCACGATCGCTATGCCAAACAGCAGAAAGGCCACGGCCACGAGCGCCGAATAGGGAAGCTTCTTGGGGAAGCTCGGCACGCTCGAAGGTCGCGCGCTGGTGATGATCTGCGCCTCGATCGGGACCGCCTGGCTGTCGGCGCGGCCGCGATTGGCCTCGAAGCGGGCCTGCAGCTGCTCGAGCTCTTGGCGCTTCGACTTGGCCAACGCCTCGAGCTGGCGCAGCTTGACCTGATCGCCGCCCGAACCGACGACGCGGGACTTCATGTCGTCGAGCGACTTTTTCGCCGTGGCTTCACGCAGGGCCGCGGCTTCGGCGCCTTTCTCGATGCCCTCGACGATCTTACCGACCTCGGTCTTGATCTGGCGCTGCAGCCCCTGAAGATCTGCCTGGATCTGCCGCATGCGCGGATGCGCGGGTAGCAGCGTCGCCGACAGCTCCGAGAGCTGCCGCTCCAGCCGCACGCGCTGCTGCACCAGATTCTGGATGAGCGGCGATTTCTGTATTTCGGGAAGCGACTCGGCGTTGCCGGCGCGGACCATGTCGCGCGCGGCAGCAGCCCTCGCTTCGGCTTCCCCGCGTGCCGCCTGCGCCTTCGTAAGCTCCGCGTTGAGGTCGGCGAGCTGCTGCTGATTGAGGCCGGTATCGTTGGGACCGCCCTTGAAGATGTTGGCGTCGCCGCGGAACTTCTCGACCGCCGCCTCGGCCTCGGCGACCTCCTTCATGAGCTTGTCGATCTTGGGCTGCAGGGCCTGCTGCACCTCATCCGTCTCCGCGACCGTGCGCGTCGCGAGCGAAACGCGGTAGACCTCGGCTAGCTTGTTCGCCACCGCGGCGGCGAGCTTGGGGTCGGCGGAGGTAAAGCGGATGCCGATGAAACGGCTCTCCTTGGGCGAATAGACGTCGAGGCGTTCGAAGTAGGCGCGCAGCACGCGCTCCTGCTCGGTCTCGGTGCTGTGGCCGAAATCGAATGCGTGCATGACGCGGCCGACCAACGTGGGCGGCTGCAGCGCGCTGTTGAACTCGGGCTTCTTGGCCAATCCTTCCGCGTTGATAACCTCGACCGCGAGATCGGGCGACATGAGCGCGCGCACGTGCGTGTTGATCGCCTCCTTATCCATGCGCGCGGCAACGGCTTCCGCGGAGGCCGCATCGCTCGTCTGCGCTTCCCGCTTGGGGGCCACGAGTTGGATCTGCGCCTCGGAACTGTATTCGGGCGTGACGAAGGAGAGGATGACGTAGGCGCCGATGCCGGCCGCGAGGCTTAGCGCGAGAAGCTTGGGGACGCTGCGGCGGAGAGACTGCCAAAGTGCACTGATGTCGATGTCGTCAGGTGAGGCGGTATTCATGGAATGCGGGTCCGCTCGAAGGAACGCCTAATGGATGCCCCAAATTAGAGCGGCCTGGGTAAGGATTTCCTTAAACGTCCGGAGAAAACACACCCGCTCAGCCTTTGTTAACCGGTCGGGCGGCACATTGCTTCGCAGACGTATCGTTTCACACGGCTGCGAATCCCCCCATGTCCCTCAGGCTTGCGATATTGCTGGCGGCGTTGCTTCTCGCCTTGGGCGGCTGCGCGCAGGACGAGCTTGCCGTCATCGGCCAGATCTTGCCGACCGACGTCATCTTTGACGCTCCCTCTGCCGCCGCACCCAACGACGACGTCGAGCGCGTTGCCGGCACCGGCTGGGGCGACACGACCGTACACCGCGGCGCCCCCCAAGGCACGGTTGTCCCTGTTGCCGACACCGGCTGGGGCGACGCCACTGTCTACCGCGGCGAGCGCCCCGTTGCAGCGGCCCCCATGATGCCGGGCTGGGGGCCGCCCACCGTCTACGCCGCCGCCCCCATCGCCGTGCCCGTGCTGCCTCCCGGCCCGCACGCGGTGCCCGATTTCCTCGGCCCCTACCTGCTCGATACCGGCGACAAGCTGCGGGTGTTCGTCTACGGCCAGCCGAACCTGTCGCGCATCTATACGGTCGACCAGATCGGCAATATCGCCGTGCCGCTCATCGGGCAGGTGCACGCCCGCGCCCGCACCACCGTCGACGTCGAGCGCACCATTCGCGCCAAGCTCGGCACCGAGTTCGTAAAGGACCCGCAGGTAACCGTGGACGTGGCGCAGAACCGCCCGTTCTTCATCCTGGGCGAGATCCGCCTGCCCGGTCAATACCCCTACGTGTCCGGCATGACGGTCGAGACCGCGGTCGCCATCGGCGGCGGCTACACCGAAAGGGCGAGCGAGCGCTGCTTCCGCGTCACACGGCGCGTCAACGGCGTCGTAGACGTAATGGAGGTCCCGTCCGACTATACGCTGCTGCCGGGCGACACCGTTTACGTCTACGAGCGTATCCTCTGAGCGCATCAGAGGACCGCCGACTTGACCGAGCATTTCCGCATCCTGCACGTCCTGCGCGCACCCCTCGGCGGCTTGTTCCGACACGTCCTCGATCTCTCGGCCGCGCAGGCCGAGCGCGGACACGACGTCGGGCTCGTCTTTGATTCCACCAATACCGACCCGCTCAGCGAAGCCCGGCTCGCGAAAGTCGCGGGCGGCCTGAACCTCGGCGTGACCCGCATGCCGATGGGCCGATGGCCCGGGCTCGCCGACGCGAACGCCAGCCGCGCCGTCGCGGCACTCGCCAGCGCAAAAGGCGCCAACGTTCTGCACGGGCATGGTGCCAAGGGTGGAGCCTACGCGCGTCTCGCCGCGAAGCTCGTGCGCTTCCAGGGGCAACCCGTTGCCGCGTTCTACACGCCGCACGGCGGCAGCCTGCACTTTCCGCCGGGCTCCCCCGCGGCGCACGCCTTCATCGGCATGGAGAAGGTGCTCGCCCGCTTCACCGACGGCCTCATTTTCGAAAGCGACTACATCCGCCGCGAGTACGAGCGGCGCGTCGGGACCGGCCTCGCCCCGACCACGGTGATCACCAACGGCTTGCAGCCATCCGATTTCGGCACGCATGAGCCCCGGGCCGATGCGGCCGACTTCCTGTTTGTCGGCGAGCTGCGCCAGCTCAAGGGCGTGGACGTGCTGCTGCGCGCACTCGCAGAGCTTAAGCGCGCGCGGCCGGTGTCCGCCGTCATCGTCGGCGCGGGACCGGATCGCGAGGCATTCGAGCGCCTTGCCGAGGAGCTGCAGTTGACCGGCTGCGTGACGTTTCCCGGGCCGCTCCCGGCAGCGCAGGCATTCCCCCGTGGGCGCGCGATCGTCGTCCCATCGCGCGCCGAAAGCCTGCCCTTCATCGTGATGGAGGCAGCCGCCGCCCAAGTGCCGCTGATCGCGACCGATGTCGGCGGCATTCCGGAAATCGTTACAGGGTCGGATACGCCCTTGCTTCCGGCCGGCGATGTCGAAGCGCTGGCTCGCGCCCTGCAAGCTTTCCTCGACGATCCCGGAACGGCCAAGGCGCGTGCGCTGCGGCTGAAGCAGACGGTGCAGAAGCGCTTCGCCATCGGCGCTACGACGCCTGCCGTGCTCGACTTCTATGCGGCTCACGGGCACGCCGCAGACCGGGCCCGCTAACCTTAACTACAAACCTAAACGAGCATGTGGCCAGCCACCCGGCCGGTGGCACGATGTGTGCGTTTGATGGGGCAAACCAGTAAAGAGCCCCCTGCAAATGCTGCACGTCGAGAGAGCTTCCACCCAGCAAAGCGCGTCCTGCGCCGAAACGCTGCCGCACCAGATTCCGCGGCTTGCGGACTTCCGCTTCCACGACAAATCGAGCCTCGTCTCGATGGTCGTGATCCGCGGTGCCGTGCGCGCCTTCGACTTCGCCATCATCGTCGCGCTCGGACTTGCGATTGCGCTTCTGTACGTCGATGAGCCGATCGTCGTCAGCAACGCAGCCTTCCTCATCGCCGTAATCGGTATGGCCCTCATGACGGTCGCGGCGTTTGAGCTCCTGCAGCTCTACTCCCTGCCGGCGTTAACCTCGTTCATCCGTCATATGCCGCGCGTTTTCCTCGGCTGGACCGCGGCATTTGCGCTGCTCATTGCGGGATTGTTCTTTCTCAAAGTGGGACACGAGTTCTCCCGCGTCTGGTTCGCGCTCTGGTATGCCGCGGGCGCGGTTGCGCTCATCGCCGAGCGCTTCGCCGTCGGCACGGTCGTGCACCACTGGACCAGCCAAGGGCGCCTCTTCCGCCGCGCTGCCATCTACGGTGGCGGCACCATCACGGAAAAGCTCATCAAGGAGCTCGAGGTCGACCTCGATAGCGACGTGCGCATCATGGGCGTCTTCGACGACCGCGGAGACGATCGCGTCGACCGCATCGTCGCCGGCTATCCGCGTCTCGGCGGTTTGAGCGATCTCGTCCAGTTCGCACGCAAGACCCGGCTCGACATCGTAATCATCGCGCTGCCGATCACCGCGGAGCGCCGCCTCGTGCAATTGGCGGGCCTGCTGTCGGTGTTGCCGGCCGAGGTGAAGATCCCGGCGCGCGCGACCGAGCTGCGCTTCACCCGCGACACCTACTCACACGTCGGCAACGTCGCCATGATCGATCTGCTCGAAAAGCCCATCGCCGACTGGGGCACCGTCGCGAAATGGCTGTTCGACAAGGTCGTCGCCCTGCTGGCGTTGCTGCTGCTGGCGCCGGTCATGCTGGCGGTCGCCGCGGCGATCAAGCTCGACAGCCCCGGGCCCGTGCTGTTCCGGCAAAAGCGCCATGGCTTCAACAACGAGCTGATCGAGATCTTCAAGTTCCGCTCGATGTACGTCGACCGCTGCGACGCCCATGCGGCAAACCTCGTCACCAAGGGCGACGCGCGCGTCACCGCCGTCGGCCGCTTCATCCGCACGACGAGCCTCGATGAGCTACCGCAGCTCTTCAACGTCGTCGCCGGCTCGCTCTCGCTCGTTGGACCGCGCCCGCACGCGCTGCAAGCCAAGGCCGCCGGCCGGCTTTATCACGCCGTCGTTGACGGCTACTTCGGCCGCCACAAGGTGAAGCCCGGCATCACCGGCTGGGCGCAGATCCACGGCTGGCGCGGCGAGACCGATACGCCCGAGAAGATCCAGAAGCGCGTCGAGCACGACATCTACTACATCGAGAACTGGTCGCTGCTGCTCGACGCCTACATTCTCTTCAAGACGCCATTCGCGCTCCTGAAGTCCGACAACGCCTACTGAGCTCAGCCCAGCCGAGTAGCAAGATGCGCGCCGCAACGATCCAAATAGCAGCGCAGAGCCGTGAGCTCGCGCACCAAGGTGCCGCGCCGCGCAAGAGCGTCGCGCACCGGCTCGTGCTGGCGCTGGTCGCGGTGACGATCGTCTCTAGCGGCTTTGTGTTCTCTGAGCCGGCGCCGGTCGACGCACTGACCATCGGCCTGATCGTGCTGTTGCCGGTCGTCGGGCTCGTGTCTTTCAACCCGACGCTTATCGCCTACATCTCGCTATGGACGGTTGCCGGCGCCTGCGCCGTGCTCGCCGCCGCGCTGTCGCTCGACCTCGGGATCACGCTGCCGCACGTCGCCGTCACCCTCTACCTGACGCTTGCCTCGGTCGTGTTCGCCGGCTTCATCGCCAAGAGCCCGACGGCGCACAGCGAGCTGATCTTCAACGCCTGGACCTGGGCCGCCGTCGCCGCTGCCGGCTGCGGCCTCATCGGCTATTTCGGCCTCCTGCCCGGCGCCTACGAGCTCTTCACCAAGTTCGGCCGCGCCAGCGGACCCTTCAAGGACCCAAACGTGTTCGGCCCGTTTCTCGTCCCGCCGCTGATCTACATGGTGCACGTCGCCCTCGGCCGGCCCTGGCACCGCATGCTGGCGCCGCTCGCCATTGCCGGGTTGTTGATGCTGACCGTCCTGCTGACCTTCTCGCGCGGCGCCTGGATGAACCTCGCCGTCGCGCTCGCGATCTTCGGCTATCTCACCATGCTAACCAGCCGCCGGACGATCACGCGCGTCAAGCTCATGGCGCTGCTCGTTGCCGGGCTGCTGTTCACCGCGGGCCTGATTACGATTGCGCTCTCGACCGATTACATCTCCGACCTCCTCGTGCAACGCTCGACGCTGGAGATGGAGTACGACAGCGGCACGGAGGGACGCTTTGGCGGCCAGCAGAAGGCAATTGGGCTCATTACCGAGAACCCACTCGGGCTCGGCGCGCTCGAGTTCGGCGAGCGCTACCACCCCGAAGAGGTGCACAACGTCTATTTGAGCATGCTGCTCAACGCCGGTTGGCTCGGCGGCGGCATCTACTGGATCCTCGTCGGCTTGACCGCGATTCTGGGCTTCCGCCACGCACTCAAGGCGACCCCGACGCAGCCGCTGTTCCTCATCGTCTACGCGGCCTTCATGGCCAATGCCGGCGAAGGGATCATCATCGACAGCGACCACTGGCGCCACTTCTACTTGCTGGCCGCGATGGTCTGGGGCCTGATGAGCGCACGCACGCTCGCTCAGCCGGTGATCGAAGCGACGTGGGCCGCGATTTCGCCGCGACGCCCTGCCCGGCTGTGTCCGTCGTCTCCCGTCGCCGCGCGGCGCCCGCGCCGCGCACCGAGCATCGTCGGCGGCATGGCGTACGCCTGAGCCGGCTCAGCCTATCAGCCGCAGGTGGTTGTCGAAGGAGCGGCCGGGGAACGACGCCGTCTTCAAATGAGCGTGGTCGGGCGTCTCGGTCTCCACGACGCCAAGCCCGGAGCTCAACGCGAACTCCGACTGTGCGACGCCCGTCAGGCCGCAGCCGTCGATGAGCGGCGTCTCGCCGACGATCGCCGCGCGCTCGGTGTTGACGTAGACGATGCGACCTGCGCGCGGGGCCGAGGCTGCCAGCACGCGCCTGTCGCCGCTGATCGCCACCGCCCCGATGTAGCCGGCAAGATGGGCGCCCCGCGGCGTCTCCGGCTCGATGATGCGCAATGGCTTGTCGATGCCGGCGAAGCCGATGAGCTCCGGCGTCTCCTCCGCCTCGCCCTCCCACTGCGCGCCGAACCAGACCGCGCCGCGCGCGTCCGCCGCGATGTGGCGGATCGAGAGCTTGTGCAAATCGCGGCTCTGGTTGTGCTGGGCGATGAGGTCGCCAGTGGCGCTGTCGATGAAAGCGAGCGACGGGCTCATGGTGTCAATGTTGAGCTTCTCGCGTCCTGTACCGCCCGCTTCGACATGGGTCTCGATGCCGCCGTTGGCGACCGCGAGCGTCTTGCCGTCGGCGAGCAGGATCACCTCGTGCGGGCCGATGCCGAACGTTTTCAGCTCGCCGATGCGCTTGTAGCCTTGCGTGGCGCCGTAGACGCCGAGGAGGCCGTCGCGCGTCTCGTTGTCGTGCTCGGTCGCGTAGAGCAGGCGTCCGTCGGCCGAGAACACGCCGTGGCCGTAGAAGTGACGGTTCGGCGGCGTCGTGAACAGCGCCGGTTCGCGCCGGCCCCGCACATCGAAGGCGAGCGCGAACGAGCCGGGGCGGCGAGCGAACACCACCGCGTGGCCGCTAGTGTGGTCGAGCGCGATGTCGTGGCCGCGGTCCCGCAGCGGTAGCTCGCGCACGATCGAGCCGTCGAGCCGCAGCACCACGACCGAGTAGGTGCCATCCGCGCGCCGGCATGCGGCGATGAAGTCGCCACGACCGGCGTCCACGGCATCATCGGGCGATAGCACGCCCGCGAAGGCGTGCGAGGCCGAGCCCAGCGCCAGCGCGGAGCCGATCAGGAAGCTGCGCCGGTCGATCCGCATCGCCTCAATCGCCATCGAGCTCGTTGAACCCTATCGTCAGGCCCGCGAGCGGAGCGAGTTCGCGCCCGACGAGCTTGCGGATGTTGTCCACGTGGAAGCGCAACGCGCGCAGCTCGCGTGCGCGTTCCGGATCGCCCTTCTCGCCCGCGCCCTTTTCTATCGCGGCCGGGGCATCGTGCGCGAGCCTCACCCACGCCTGTGTGATCCAGCGGGGCATCCAGACCTTGTTTTCGGGAACGTTGCGTCCGAGGTCTAGGCTCTCGTACAGAACCTTGAGCGAGGCGACCTCCGCTGCGACGTAACTCAAGCCCGCGGCCGCGAAGGGGAGCTGCAGCGGCTGCTTTGCGGCGGCCGGCTCGGTGCCCGCGTTGGCAGCCACGAGCGGAGCCACTTGCCGATCCTGGATCATCTGCAGCCCTGTCACAAGCGCGCGGGCGAACTCGGCCTGCGCTTCGGCAGCCGTCTTGTAGCTCGCATTGTCGGGACCGGGCGCCAGCATGCGGGCGCGCCAGCCTTTGTCCCCGCCCCATTCCGCGACGAGATCTCCTGCGATCCCTTGCAGGTTCTTGGCGATCGCAACGGCGAGCCGGCAGCGATAGCGCCCGTCCTCATCTTCGGAGGTGATCGGCGGCTTTGCCGTGAGCAGGCTCTCGAGTGCCGGCAGGCCCTGGATGGCCGCGCTCTTTGCGGCAAGCGCCGCCGGCTCGAGCGCGGTCGCATCGCGCTTTGCCATCAACGCGCGGAGCTGGCGCTGCATGAACCCGCGCGGATCGGGCCAGAACGATATGCGCTCCGGCCGCCCGGTCACCGCCATAGGGCCAAAGCGCAGGAACTCGATCTCAGCCCAAGCGAGCACAACCTGATCGAAGTCCTCGCGCGCGGGGGAGAGGTGCTCGGGCTTGCCGTTGCAGGTCGCGTCGAGATCGTCGGCGAGTTTGGCGGTGGCCTTTTGGAACTTTTCGAAGCGCGGGACGAGATACTTATCGACGACCTTCGTGGTCGTCTCTGCATACGGCGGCACGGCGCGCTCGGCGGCGCCCGCGCCGAGTGCGAACGCGACCGAAGCTGCAAGACCCAGTGCTATGGCCGCCGACCAGCACGTCCGGTGCTCGTCGAAATGAATTCTGATCTGCATCAGCCCCGGCCCGATTTTGCGGACCTTCCCCTATGACCGCCGAAGCCGGCAAAGTATCACCTGCAGCGCCGCGCCACAGCGTCGCGCCCGATAAATGCTCTCACATACCGCGCGCCCTCGAAAATATTCTTGACTTGGTGAGTACGAAATCATTCTCATCGCGACATTGATCGCTGCAAGGGCGCCGGAAGCGCGGCCCGCGGGGGCGCGGCCTGAAGCGCGCAAACGAGCCTCGACCACAGCGGCCAAATCGGGATTTCGAGAGGACACTTGTCATGCGCAGATTGTTCGCCGCCAGCCTGGCGGCCGCCGCCGTGCTCGCTGGGGCTGCAAGCGCCGACCCCGTCCCCGCCGTTTCGGAAGTGATCAAGACC
>CAXMLT010000442.1:0-3899 GCA_964194245.1 uncultured Hyphomicrobium sp. | reverse complement strand
CCTACCAACTCCGCGACGGCACCTCCTTGTATTTGTCCGAGTGTTTGTCGCTGTGATCACTCTTGGAGTCGTGGCTCTTCATCTGACCGTGGTCGCGATCACCACCGTTGTTGCCCTTGGCAAGGGCGCCATCGGCGGCGACGAGAACGAGTGCTGCCGCTACTGCTGCGGCAGTTCGGTTCAATAGTCTTATGGTCTTCACGTGCGTACTCCTTTGTTTGCGCAAACGTCACGCGAAGATGCATCGCTCCCGACATGAGAGCGATGTTCCCCGGCGTGACGTTTCTTCATGGTTTCAGCGGACATCGAGACGCCGACTTGGCGTCTGAGCCCAAGTCCTTCGTTGGGACTTGCGGGACGTTATGCAGCCGCTACCGGGAGAGCGTTAGTCGCGCCCATCCACTTGAATGTCGCTGTCAGTCACTGCATTCCTCCCCAAAAAGGGCGAGCTGCGGGGGAGCAGTTTCTTGCGGAGGAGAAGAAGCGGCCGGGCCCGTTTTGGCTGCCGCTCTCTTGTTCTAGCTCTGCGCTGATGACCGAATGGGGTCCGGCTGGAGCGCTCGCGTCAACCCGTGCGAAGCCGGAGAAAACTCCCGGCATTCTCTCGCGCCGCCGCTTCGCGCACGCCTGTCGGCGTAACTCCGAAGCGGATGCGGAAGACGCGGTGGAAGTGAGAGCGGTCCGCGAAGCCCGCACGGAGAGCGATCTCGCCCACCTTGAGCGCAGCGCAGGCCGGGTCGGTCAGCAGCCGGTACGATTCGACAAGGCGCCGCTCGAGAACGTGCTCATAGAACGTCTTGGTCGTCTCATCGAGCAGACGGTGAACCTGACGCGCTGTGACCCCGAGCAAGAGCCCGGCCCTCTCGGCGGAGAGATCCGGGGAGGCGAAATCGCGTTCTATTGTCTTTAAAACCGCTTCCGTCCGCGCGGCCTTGAGACCGCGACCCTTGATCAGCTCGAGAGCATCGCAATCGGCCCCGACGAGGAGCATCAGGAGATCGGCCAAGTGCGTGCCGAAAGCCTCGTGAAGGTTCGGATCGAGACTGTCCGCCACGGTGGAGTACGAATTGAGATATTGGGTGATGAGCTTCATCGCCGGCAGCTCGGCGGGGATCCCCATCGGCTTGAGGCCGCGCCCTCCGACAAGGCCGCTCCTCAAGCGGTCAGACTCCACCTTGATGCCCCACACCTCGAACGGTGAGGCGGCCTCGCACCCGCCCGGTATTGCGCCGTGATAAAGGAAACCGTTGCCGGGCCGGAACTCGTGCGAGATGCCCGCTTGCTCGATCGCGGGACCGCGGGACAGACCTACAAATAGGGTCAACGCGTCATCGGAATCGGAGAGGTGGCGGCGCGTTCGCGTGTAGGTCGACGGCGGCGCGACGATCCTCGAGATGCCAACGCTTCCGGCCCTGAGCAGCTCGATGCCGCCGTCGAATGTGCCTTCCCAACTGTTCTCGACGTTGGCCGGGTACAGGTATCGGCTGAAATTCTCGCGAAAGACCTCAAATCGGTCGCGCTCGCGCAGGCTATGCGTGGACAGCCGAAGACGATGGGGTGCCGCGGCTGCCGCCGGCCGCTGTGGAACGGTCGCCTCTTTCTTGTTCGCGCCGCTCAAATCGGGCTTGTGCATCGCCATTCTAATTTCCTGGCATTATGAGCGCACCGTATGTGTGCGCAACTCGTACGGACCGGCACGTCCAAATGTCAATACCGGCTGGAACAGGCCGGCCGGCGAACCCGTCGGAAGTCTCAATCAGGCGCCCGCAGAAGAGAATAGGATTGGAAAATGACCCGCGGGGCGACAGCTCTTATTTGCAGCTCTTATAATTAGAGCTGTTGCGGTGCACCCCCGGCGCAAGGAGGACCCCCATGGCTACGTTCATCGTACTTTCGAGCTTCACCGACCAGGGCATTCGCAACATCAAAGAGACGACAAATCGAGCCGAGGCCTTCAAGGAGATGGCCAAGAAGCGTGGTGTCACCGTCAAGGATATGTACTGGACACTCGGCAGCCACGACACTGTCGTGGTGTTTGACGCTCCCGACGATGAGACAGCGGCTGCGCTTGTAATGAGCGTCTCGTCTCTGGGCAACGTCCGCTCGGAGACGCTGCGCGCCTTCTCTGTCGACGAAATGAAGAAGACGCTCGGCAAAATGGTTTGACCCAGCCGTCTCTGCGGACGACGCGTCTATCGACGCCGGGGCACCGACCACGCCTCTGCTGAAGTCATGGGATTCTGAAGTGACTCTGCCATGAGCCTGCCGAGCTCCTGCGCCTGAAGGGCGTAAGTGTGCATTTGGGTTTGTGCGTAGTGGCTCTGGAGGGCGAGCACGTCCTGGAAATCCTTCGCGTTCGCGAGGGAACTTGCCAGCGCGAAGCCGGCATCGGCATTCTGCTTGGCAAACCGAACCGCTCGCTCCTGGACCGCTTTGAGCCCGGACGTCATCTCGTTCGGCGGCATCGCCTGCCACCACATGCCCATCGCTTGGCTCATGGCGTCCATGAATTGACCGTATGCTGCGCTTGCCTGCTCTACATTTTTCTCGGCCAGCTCGCGCACGTGCGGCGGGATCTCAAAATTTGGGCCCTGGGCCATGTCATCCTCGTTTTGTACGTTTTTTGCGTCGTCTCGCAGACACGCTACATGATCGGGTCGAGATTTAGGAGCGAAATGGCCGGGGGACGACGGTCGGGCACCAATTTGTTGTTGTACAACTAGAGCACCGCTTCGATCGCCTGCCCGAGCTCGGTAGAGCTCTTAATGACGAGGGCCGCTCTCCAGCGGCCCTTTTGCGTTTCAGCGCTCCGCGGCCGTCCGGCCGCGCGATCCGGGGTGGGAATACATAGGCGGTCGGGGTGAGAGAGGGTCAAAACCTGTACCTTCCCGCCACGACGTAGGTCCGTCCGGGAAACGGGTGGAAGAGGAAATATTGCTCGTTGAGCACGTTGTCGATGCCGACGTCGAAAGAGAGAGAGTCTGCGAGGGTTCGTAGTGCAGTTTCGTGTCGACAACGATGTACTTGTCGAACGCGCCGTAGACGTGCGGGACGATGTCGGTGTTGTCCAAGGTCGAGTACTGCTTGCCGCTATAGCGCGCAGCGGTCGTCCACGCCCAGGCGTCGGTGGGCCGGTACGTGAACCCGAACTTGACGCGCCAGTCCGGCACATACGGCACCCGGTTGCCGACGACAGTGTCGGGTTTGCCGGTCAACGGGTTGGTCCCGGCCCAGGTCGGATCCGACACGATGCGGGAGCCGACGTAGGTGGCGCTGCCGAAAAGCTGTAGCCGCTCGACCAGTACGTTGTTCTTCTCGGCGGAAGCCTCGATGCCCTGCATGCGGATGGCGTCCACGTTTCCGATGGTGGTCGTTGGAACCTGCGCGCCGGTGACGGGATTGGTTGCAAGGTTCGTCTGCGAGATGATGGCGTCGCCGGTGTGCTCCCTGAACAGGGTCAGCCGCGCGCGGCCATCGGACCAATTGTGCTCGACGTTCAGCTCGCCATTGAGATCCTCCTCCGGCGTCAGATTCGGGTTGGCGAAGGTTGCGATGCCGTTGACGGAGATGTTTTGATAAAGCTCCGTGACGGTCGGATAGCGGTAGGCTTGGCCGAACGAGGCGGTGACGTTCCAGTCCCTGGTCAGGTCGTAGGAAACCGACGCCTTCGGCGAGAAGTTGGTGGAGCTGAGTTCGGGCTGGTTAGCCGTCGCGGTGGAGCTGATAACACCGGCCGCCGATGCGGTGGTGTTGAGGTTGAAGCCATCCAGCGCGCGCCAAGTCTCGAGGCGCCCACCGAGCGTCACCTTGAGGTCGCGGCTGATCCGCCAGGCATCCTGTGCCCACAACCCTCCGGTGCGTGTCTCTCCGAGCCCTTCGGAGTAGAGCTGCCCTGTGCC
>CAXMLT010000441.1:0-2054 GCA_964194245.1 uncultured Hyphomicrobium sp. | reverse complement strand
GTATTGTTGAGGGGAGTGTGTCTTCAAAAAAAGCCGGACAGCCCGTACGCGGACCAAGAGGGCCACGTTCCGTTTGGAATGCTGGAGAACTACACCGACGGGCGCAGCAGCGGCTGCACCAGTTGGTCGCCGTCGGACGCCGAGCAAATCATCCCCATGTTGAAGGACAAGCCGACGACGCTTTACATTTATCCTGAATCAACCGACATCGACGCCATCGCCCAAGCGGTGAAGGCTGGCCGGTCGCCATCGCGCGCCGGATTGTATTGGAACGCCTCCTGCTTGAGAGAAATCCGCTCGCCGAAATTTTGGCCAAAGGAAACCCTTGAGCCGATCCTCGTTCAATACGAGAAGGATCATCCGGCACCGCCGCCGCAGCCAACTCCGATTTGCAAGGGGCGGTGAAACCTGTCCCCTGCACGCGCGTCAGGATGTAGCCCAACGCTAGCCTGCTCATGCGCGTTCGCGCGGGCAGTTCTTGGGTGCGAAGCCGTCGCCTTCCCACGCGGATGACGGCTCCTGGCCCTTAGCAGACGTCCCAAAGACGGCAGACAATGCTCGAGGCAGCGCATCCGCTCGCAAACTACAGCTATGCTAGAATACCCTGGCCGCATTACTCATAATTGGATGGCAGCCAAGGCACCTCGAACATCTTGGCCGCGGCGCGCGGATATCGATGATAGCTACTAGTCGCCCTGGGGCTATTGCTCCTGCCTCGCTGGATTGAAGCGCCCCGGTCCCGAGAGCTCGCAGGCAGCGCAGGCCTCTCAGGCTTGGCCTCGGTAATGTCTTCCGAATGGTCTGTATTTACGCTCGCCGTTACAGGGGGTTCGGGCTTGTTCTCCACGGCGGTCTGGGTGGGTTCAGCGAGCGGAAGCGACGCGCTTTCAACGGTACGATCCGCAATAGGATTCGCGGTCGAAATCTGAGCGGGCACGGGCTCAGCGACGAACTGCCTTGTTGCAGTTTGAAAGAGCACTGCAAGGCCGAGAACGGCGAGGGTAAGGGTGCTGACGAACAGACCCGCAATATACCCCCGTCGTTCGCACGTCGGCTTGCGCACCAACCGCACAATCCTTGCTGCGCGTTGCGGTCGTGATGGCCCGACGTGACCGCAACGGCCGTTGAGGGCGACCAACAAATTCGCGTCGACGGTGCAGTCCTCGTCAGCGCAACTGAACGAGCCTCGTGGAGGTGTCCAACTCGAACTACGCATTGCTCTCACCGCCAACATCCGCAGCATCTAGCGCCTGTTTAAAACGGTGCCACGCGATTAGTGAATTATTCGCCAAAGCTGGCGCCCTGCACCTAGCACCAGTTCCCTCGCGCCAGTGGCGAGGGGTTGTCCGCAAACATGGGCCAATAAATGCTGGATCGGCCTTATGAAACGTCCGCGAGTGACCCTCAGCAGACATTCCCAACGGCAGCCGCCGCGAGTCGGACGAGCGCCTCGCAGTTCCCGAGCAGATTTTCTTGGGCCTTAGGGCAGCTCAGCTCATAGCGCCTTGGCATAAGGAAGATCAATACTCCCGACGCTAGCGGGCGTGGTGAGACGACGAGTTGTCTCGATCATCACGCATTGCGCGTCTCATGTGTTATTCAACTTCGACGGCTGGCACCTCCAGCGCTTGATCTGCCACTGCGGATGCTCCTCGGCCCACCCCGCGAGAACTGGCTGCGCCGCTATCGTGCAGTACTTGGCGGGCATTTTGAAGTCGACCTGGATCTTGAAGTCCCGGCACTGCTCGGGATTGGCGATCAGACACGCCGAAAGGATGATGCTTAGCATTGGGGCGCGGCTCCTTGGTCGCTCTCGGCATCGATTGTGAATCGCCCCGGTACCATTCGGCGCCAGTACCGGGGCGCGGCTTGGATCGGTTTTAAGCTCGATCCTTGCCGGGACTCTCTGTTGTGGCCTTTGCCTCGAGCCCGCGTTCTGCAATTTGCCGTTGTTGCCTACTCCCCGGGCGACAAGATTTTCAGAATGTCGCGTCGATGGAGCCCGCCTGCACCGTTCCGGGAGCAGCGTTAGCGGTGCACCGCTGACACCTTGA
>CAXMLT010000440.1:0-6659 GCA_964194245.1 uncultured Hyphomicrobium sp. | reverse complement strand
TTGTCCCGCCACTTCATGACGCCGACGGTGCGCGACGCGCGCCGGTCGGCCATGTTCGCTTTGCTCTTTGCCACGCTGCTCGTGACGGCCGCACCGGCGCTGGCGGCCTATGCCAAATTCTCGCTGCTGTCGCTGATCGGCGATCGCGTCGCGTTTTCCGATTTGCCGGCGTGGATGTTCAACTACGGCAACCTCGGCCTCGTCGACATCTGCGGCCGCGCGGCGACCGACGCCGCGACCGTCGCCAAGGCCTGCTCCGAGCTGCCCGATGCGCCGACGGCGCTGCGCCTGCAGGACATGACCCTCGGTCCCGACATGGTTACGCTCGCCGCGCCCGAGATGATCGGCTTTAGCGAGACATGGCTCGGCGTTCTTGCGGCGGCTGCGCTCGCGGCGGCGCTGGTGACGGCCGACGGTCCGCTCGCTGCCATCGTCGATGCGCTTGGCGGTGGACGCGACGCGTCGGCCGAGTCGCGTTGGGAGCAATTGGCGATGGCCACCGCGGCTGTTGCCGTCGCCACGTTCCTTGCCGTCGCCCGCCCGACCGACATGCTGACCATGGCCACCTGGGCGCTGACGCTTGCCGCCGCGGGGCTTTTTCCTGCGCTTTTCGCCGGCCTGTGGTGGCGTCGCGCCAACGCGCCGGGCGCGGCGGCTGCCATCGTCTCGGGTCTCGCGATCGCCGTGGCCTACATCGTCGCGACGCACATCTTTGCCGTGGGATTCTTCGATGCGTTCTCCTCGCTGTCCGGCGCCGGCCAGATGGCCGCCGAGACGTTCGGCGAGCTGAAGCAGGCCTGGGAGGCAGCAGCCCCCGGCGCGGCAAAGGACGTGGCCTGGGCTGCGCTCGACCAGCACGCGCAGAGTATCGCCAACTTGTGGGGCATCAAGAACCTCGCGACTGTGGTGCTTGCGCTGCCCGTCGGCATTGTCGCGCTCGTCGTCGTATCCTTGCTGACGCCCCGCCGGGAGCCGGCACAGCCGCGACCTCATTAACGGCCGCGTGCTAGCTTGCCGCCATGACCTACGATCTCGTCGTTGTCGGCGGCGGCATCAACGGCGTCGGCATCGCCGCAGACGCCGCCGGCCGCGGGCTCTCGGTGCTTCTCGCCGAGAAAGGCGATCTCGGCGGCGCGACCTCCTCGGCAAGCTCCAAGCTCATCCACGGCGGTCTGCGCTACCTGGAGAACTATGAGTTCGGCTTGGTGCGCGAGGCGCTTATCGAGCGCGAGGTGCTGCTGGCGGCGGCCCCGCACATCGTCTGGCCGCAGCGTTTCGTTCTGCCGCAGGTCGAAGGCGGCCGGCCGGCGCTCCTGCTGCGTGCGGGGCTCATTCTCTACGATCATCTCGCCCGACGCAAATCGATTCCCGGCTCGACCGCGCTCGATCTCAACCGTGATCCCGCCGGTCTGCCGTTGCGGCCGGAGCTGACGCGCGGCTTTGCCTACTGGGACTGCCGCGTCGACGATGCCCGCCTTGTCGTGCTCAACGCGCGTGCCGCTGCCGACAACGGCGCGGTCATCGCCACGCGCACGCGTGTCGAGAAGGCCGTGGCGGCCGACGGGGAATGGCGCATTACCCTTGTCGACGAAGTCGGCGGGCGCGAGATCGGCGCCCGCGCCCTCGTCAACGCCGCAGGGCCATGGGTGCAGGTCGTCGCCGACGCCGTCGATGCCGGCGGCCGTTCCGCGCGTGACGGCGTCTGCCTCGTCAAAGGCAGCCACATCGTCGTGCCGCGCATCAGGGGCGCCGAGGACGCCTATCTCTGCCAGTGCGCGGACGGCCGCGTCGTCTTCGCGATCCCCTACGAGGAGCGTTTCACGCTCATCGGCACCACCGATGTCCCCTACGCGGGCGATCCCGGCATGGCGAGCATCAGCCGCGAGGAGGAGGACTACCTTCTCGATCTCACGCGCCGCTTCTTCTCCACCCCGCCCGTCCGCGAGGACATCGTGTGGAGCTTTGCCGGTGTGCGGCCGCTCTATGAGGACGATGCTGGCGCAGACCCTTCGACGGTGACGCGCGACTACCGCATCGAGCTTTCCACCGGTGCGGGGCGCCCACCGCTGCTGACGGTGCTGGGCGGTAAGCTCACGACCTATCGGCGCCTCGCGCAAGCGGCACTTGCGAAGCTCGAGCCGCATCTGCCACCGATGCGTCCGGCGTGGACCGCCGGCGCGGTTCTCCCCGGCGGCGATCTCGGCGAAGGTGGCCTGCCGGGCTTCATCGCGCGCTTGTGCCGAGAGCGGCCGGGCTTCGGGCCGGCGTTCCTCGAGCGGTTCGCGCGCCGCTATGGGTCGCTTGTCGACGCGGTGTTGGGCAATGCGCGCAGCGAGGCTGATCTTGGCGCTTCGCTTGGCGGCGGCCTTACCGAACGAGAGGTGCGCTACCTCAGCGAGCGCGAGTGGGCGCGCTCCCCCGAGGACGTGCTGTGGCGGCGCACCAAGTGCGGGCTGCACATGAACGCGACCGTGCGCGATGCCGCCTCGGCAAAGATCGCAATGCTGCTCTAGAAAGCGGCTTGAGACGGCGCCTAGCCCGGGCCCGCGGGCGTGTCCTGCGGCTCGCCCGTGCCCGGCGCGGCGACGGGCTGCAGCGTCGGCTGCGACCACGGCCCGTGCAGGTCGATGACATCGCGTGGGGCAGGCTTGGCATCCGCGCCGTCATCAGCGTTTGCCCGATCGCCAATCGCCAGCTCGAGGTCGAGGCTGCGGGCGGGGAGATCGATAGCACCGTCGGCCTTCATCGCGCGCGCACCCGACGTCGCCTGCGCGGTCTCGGTACGGATGACGCCGTTCACGACCGCGAAGCGGGCGTCGAGCCTGTCGATGGGGATCGCCGTGCTCGCGGCCGTGCGCCACAGCGCCGCCTGCTGCGGCGAGCTTGCTCCCGTCACGAGCTGGTTGACGTCGACGCCGAGCTGCCCGCCCTCGTCCAGCGTCACGCACAGCTTGCCGTCGAGCGAGCGCAACACCGAGTCGCCGGAATCCCCGTCGGCCGAGAGGTCCACGATCACGTCGCCGCGGCCCTGGATGGTGGGATGCCCGAAGATGGCTTTGCCGGCCTCGCCAAGGTCGATCGATTCGAGCTTGGCGTGCACGTCGTAGTTCGGGTGCTCGCCGTTGGTGTCGATGCGCAGCTGGCCTCCTCCGCGCGTGCCGTCGTCGATCTCGAGCTCGGCGACGTCGGCCAGCATCTTGCCGCCCTTGAGCGAGACGGTGGCGGCGCTATGCCCGATGGTCAGGCCCGGAACGACGACGCTGTCGGAGGAGATGCGCAGATCGGCATCAACACTCTCGATGAGCGGGAACTGAAGGCCACGCGAGCTGCTGATGAGCGTGAGGAGGCTCGGCCGCGCGTCCTGATCCGAAGCGCTGCCGCGCGCGAGATACTTCGTGAGGTCGAGCGTCTTGAGGCCCAGAGTGCCATCGACGGCCGGGCGCGCGGCGCTGAAATTCACCGACAGCGTGCCCTCGGCCTCGTTCCCGTCCATCTGCAGCACTGCCTTCTGGAAGGCGAGGGTGCGATTTGCCCACTCGAGCTGCCCCTTGGCGTGGAAGTCGTCGAAGCCGGAGCCTGGCGGCCAGCCCGCGCCGAGCCAGTACGCGGCTTGGCGCAGATGCGGGACATTGACCTCGGCGTGCGGCGACAGCAGCCGCGGATTGTCGGCGAGCAGGATGGAGCCGTCGAGGCTCGCGCTCAGCATCGTGCTATCGAGGGAGGCGGTGATCGGCCGTGCCGTTGACTTTGCGTCAGCGCCTGTCCCGAGCGTCGTGTCGAAGCTGACCTTCTCGCCGCGGAAGTTGAACGACCCCACGGCGCGGACGACGCCGTTAGGCTTGGACGACACGTCGGCTGCGACGTCGTCGAGGGTGAGCGTAGAGCCATCCCCCATCTTGATGCGGACGGAGCTGTTCTTGATGGACAGCGTATCGAACTGCAGCTTCTGGAAGGTTGCGACGAGGGGCGCGACGCCTCCAGCGAAGGCCTGCGAGAAGCTTGGCTCCGCGGCCGAGAAATCGGCCGTGAAGGCCGCGTTGTCGAGCAGCATGCGCGGGCCGCCGCCGGTGATCAGCATGGCGATGACTTCGCCGCCGCGGGCAAGTCCGCGGCTCTGGGGCAGCGACAGCGTCCCGCTCTCGAGCTCCACCACGGGTGTTCCGAGCAGGCGCACGGGCGAGCTCAGGCTGTAGCTATCCCGCGATGCAGCGAAGACAGCGGCGCCCTTGAGGCCGAGGTCGCGGCCGCTGACGAAGTAGGGAGCAATGAGCAGGAAGAGAAGGCAGCACAGCGCCGCGAGCGCCAACGATACGGGTCGCAGCGGATGCTTCGGGCGTTTCATGAACCCTGCCGTTTCAGCGCACGCCACCCGAAGCCAAACCGTCTCGCCGAAAACGCCGGAGTTGGCTGGATGGCTGTCCCTGGTGCCTTTCCGACCTCGCCAGTCTTAAAGGGGGCGATCCCGGGGTGCAAGCACTGCGCACATTCGCGGTCGATGCGAAACGACGCTTCACGCGACGAATCATCTTGTATCGCGACTGAAAAGGAAAAGCGAGATGAAGTATCTGTGCTCGCGACGAAGATGTTCGATCTCAAATCGACAATTGTGCACTGCGATGTTGCTAGCAGAACTTCCGACCTCCATCGCGGACGCACAGAAAATTTGCTTGCCAATATTGGAAAGGATGCGGAGCGTGCGATCTTGCGTGCGCCCAACCGCCGTGCACTTCATGCGCAAGCGAGGGGTCGGATCCCGTGTGGAAAGCGCCGTCGTGAGGCAGCCTTTTGTCATCGGTGGATTGTCCGTGAAGCCGGGCGAGCGCCGGCTCGTGGACCTGCCCATATCGAAGCTGTCGAACCATGCGCCGGTCGCCCTGCCGGTGCACGTTTTGCACGGCTCGCGGCCGGGGCCGACCATGTTCGTCTCCGCGGCCATTCACGGCGATGAGCTGAACGGCGTCGAGATCATCCGCCGGCTGCTGCGCACGCTGCATCCCCAGAGCATCGGCGGCACGCTTCTCTGCGTGCCCGTCGTCAACGTGTTCGGCTTCATCAGCCGCTCGCGCTATCTGCCCGACCGGCGCGACCTCAACCGTTCATTCCCGGGTTCCGCGACGGGCTCGCTCGCGGCCCGGCTCGCGCATCTCTTCCTGTCCGAGATCGTCAAGCGCTCGCAGATCGGCATCGACCTGCACACCGCCGCGATCCATCGCATCAACCTGCCGCAGGTTCGCTGCGTATTTCGCAAGCGCCCGCGCTGCCAGGAGCTTGGGGTCGCGTTCGGCGCGGAGGTGATGCTCGAGAGCCCGGAACGCCCCGGCTCGCTGCGCCAGGCCGCGCGCGAGGCGGGCGTCGACGTGCTGAGCTACGAGGGCGGCGAGGGACTTCGCTTCGACGAGTTCGCCATCCGCGCCGGGGTCGAGGGCATTACCGGCGTCATGCTGCACGCCGGCATGCTGGAGCTTGCGGAGACTGTCGAAATTCCAACGCCCGATCGGCGCACGCCGGTGCTGATCAATGCTTCGAGCTGGGTGCGCTCGCCCGAGGGCGGCGTCTTTCGCACGACGAAGCGGATCGGCGACGCCGTCAACGCCAACGAGGTGGTGGGGCACGTCGCCAACCCCTACGAGGACAGCGCCGTCGAGGTCCGTGCCCCGCGCCGCGGCATCCTCATCGGCCGCACCACGCTTCCCATCGTCAACATGGGAGACGCGCTCTTGAACATCGGTTGGTCGGAGGAGTTCGGAGAAGCACACGCGTCGCCCGAGCGCGATCTCGTCGACGAGCCGGCTTCCGACGAGGACGAGATGGTCGAGTGAGCGGACCGGTTGCGCGGCCCGCGCCAGTCTGAGCTCAGCCGTGACCCTTGACGGGTGCCGCCATCAGGCCGGCGCCCATGAACACGGAGCCGGGCGAGAGGTGCTGGTCGGCTTCCTTGAGGCGCCGGGCAAAGCCGTCGGCGCAATCGATTGCCTCGTCGATCTCGTTGGAGCCGAGCAGCGCCACCGCGCAGGCGCGGAAAGCCGGGCAGGCGCTGTGCTGGCAGGCCGCGACCATGCTGATCGCCAGGAATTCGTCGCGGCAGAACTGACGGCACTGGGCCGGATAGATCTCGATCTTGCGCTCAGCCGCATCCTGGACCGCACGCACCCAGCAGGCGAGCTCGTTCATCAAGGGCTTGGCTGCCCGCGCACCAACAGCGCGCGACATCTCTTCCCAGGCGACCTCCCAGCAGCCGATGTCGCCCGTCTGGAAGCCGGCGAGCCAGCAGCGGAAGCCGACGCCGACGAGACGCTCGGGCGCCGAAAGGATCGCCGCAGCCGACATCGCGGACTCGCGCGACGGGCGCCCTTTGGGGAAGGTTTCGATCTGCGACATCAGCATGCCCCCCAGTCAGATTGAATGCGCTCGAGGAGCCGAGATGCTGTTGCGCGCTTCGCTTCTGGTGCGCCTGTGCGTGGACGAAGCTCAAGGCGGATGGCGCGGAGCAGTGGTGCGCGGGTGCTGGGCATCGGCGGCTCCAATAGTCGGGGTTCAAGGCCCCGGTATCGGTGGTGGTCGTTCAAGGATAGGTGCGAGCGCTATGCTCGATGTTCATCCCTAACGTGCCGTCGAGCGCACAGTCAACAAAAGTACGTGAAAGTCCAATAGATTAGAAC
>CAXMLT010000439.1:0-3114 GCA_964194245.1 uncultured Hyphomicrobium sp. | reverse complement strand
CCCGCCTCAACGCCGAGCAGGAGGCCTCCGGCGGCAAGGAGTTTGCCAATCCGCGCAACGCCGCCGCCGGCTCGCTGCGTCAGCTCGACCCTACGATCACGGCCTCGCGGCCGTTGCGCTTCTTCGCGTATGCCTGGGGCGAAGCCTCCGAGCTGCCGGCCGACACCCAATCGGGCGTCTACGCGGCGTTCGCCAAGTGGGGGCTGCCGGTCAACCCGCTCGCCCGCGTGTGCGAGGGAGCGGACGAGCTTATCGCCTACTATGAGAGGTTGGCGCTCGACCGCGCTTCCCTCAGCTACGACATCGACGGTGTCGTCTACAAAGTGAACCGGCTCGCGCTGCAGGAGCGGCTCGGCTTCGTGTCGCGCTCGCCGCGCTGGGCGATTGCGCATAAGTTCCCGGCCCAGCAGGCGATGACCATCCTCCGCGGCATTGACATCCAGATCGGGCGCACGGGCGCGCTCACCCCCGTCGCAAGGTTGGAGCCGGTGACTGTGGGGGGTGTCGTCGTTACCAATGCAACGCTGCACAACGAGGACGAGATAGCGCGCAAGGACGTGCGCATCGGCGACACCGTGATCCTTCAGCGCGCTGGCGACGTCATCCCGCAGATCGTCGCCATCGTGCCGGAGAAGCGCCCAAAGGGGGCAAAGCCCTTCAAGTTCCCCGACCGCTGTCCAATCTGCGACAGCCACGCCGTGCGCGAGACCAACGAGAAAACGGGCAAGGTCGACGTGGTGCGCCGCTGCACCGGCGGCCTCATCTGCCCGGCCCAGCGGGTCGAGCGCCTGAAGCACTTCGTCTCGCGCAACGCGTTCGACATCGAGGGGCTGGGGGAGAAACACATCCAGGCCTTCTTCGACGACAAGCTGATCCAGTCGCCGGAGGACATCTTCACACTCGAAATGCGCGATCGGCGGGCCGAGGGTCGGCTCGAGGAGCGAGAGGGCTGGGGGCCGCAGTCGGCAACCAAGCTGTTCAACGCCATCGCGGCGCGGCGCAATATCGCGCTCGACCGCTTCATTTTCGCGCTCGGCATCCGCCACGTAGGTGAGACGACGGCGCGTCTCCTGGCCCGCTTCTACGGCACGATCGAGAATTTCCGCGCAGCCATGCTGGAAGCCGCCAAGGGCAAGGAGACCGAGGCTTTCCGCGAGCTCGATGCGATCGAGGGAATTGGCGAGGTGGTGGCCGAGGCGATCGCCGACTTCTTCGCCGAGCCACACAATGTGAAAGTTTTCGACGATCTGCTCGAATATGTCGCCCCGCAGCCGCTAGAGGCGCGCACGACCTCCTCGGCCGTGGCCGGCAAGACCGTCGTCTTCACCGGCACGCTGGAGAAACTCACGCGCGGGGAGGCGAAGTCGCAGGCCGAGCGCCTCGGCGCCAAGGTCGCGGGTTCAGTGTCGAAAAAGACCGATCTCGTTGTGGCCGGCGCCGACGCGGGCTCCAAGCTCACGAAGGCGCGCGAGCTCGGCGTCAAGGTGGTCGACGAGGACGAATGGTTGCGGTTGACGGGCGGCGGCGGCGATGGCTAGGTGCGCGGTCAGCGCACCGAAGGAGGCGATTTGCTCAAGCGGAGACGATTGCAATCGGGTGTGCGGCTCGGGCCCCCGTTCCCCATTCGCCTGTTGAACACGCTAGGACCGCTCGTGCGGGCCCTGGGACTATGGCCCCGCGTCGATACGGAAAAGCTGAAGCGGTTCGTCGAGCGCAAGTGGAAGCGCGATAATTGGCCGGCCCCGCTCTTGAGGGCACTGCCGCCGCGCGCGAAGGCCTTCAACGACGACATCAAGCCCTCGCTGTTCGGCGCGCGCGTCATCCGCAGCCAGTTCGAGCGCAGCGCCACCAACGCGCTCGGATTCGAGGACTACATCGCCCGCCACCCCGAGATACTCGACGAGCAGATCAAGCGCCCGCTGTTCGTGCTCGGCCTGCCGCGCACCGGCACCACGCTGCTGCAGCGGCTCCTGTCGCTGCACTCGGGCGCGCGGTTTCTCCCCTTCTGGGAGGCCTACCAGCCGTTTCCCCGCAACGCGAGCGCCTACAAGGGCGGCATCGACGGTCGTCTCGCCAAGGCGAAGCGTTCCATCGCCACGCTCAAATGGGTTGGACCCGAGCTCGACAAGATCCACCCGATCGAGGCCGAAGACCCGGAGGAGTGCTACCACCTCTTCCGCACCCACTTCCTGGTGCCGCCGGGCTTCGATTTCGGCTACCTGCCGAGCTACTGGCAGTGGTGGAACTCCTCTGCGCACGCCGACGTCTATCCCATGCACAAGCGCCAGCTGCAGGTGCTGCAGTGGCTCGACCGGCGCCAGCACTGGGTCTTGAAGTGCCCCAACCACCTGTCCGGCATCCGCCAGCTGCTCGACACCTATCCTGATGCGCGCATCGTCTATACGCATCGCGATCCGGAGAAGATCGTCGCCTCCCTGTGCAGCCTCACCGCGGTGACCTGGAGCATGACGTCGGACGACGTCGATCTCGGCCAGGTGGCGGAGTTCGCGCTCAACATGGCGGAGCGCTGCCAGGAGGCCGGGCGCGCCGCGCTCAAGACGATCCCGCGCGATCAGATCCTGCACGTCGCCTTCGACGAGCTCGTCGCCGATCCCGTGGGCAAGGCGCTGTCGATCTACGACCGCTTCGACTATCCCTTCGATCCCGAGCTCAAGGCGAAAATGACCGCCTGGCTCGCGAGCCATCCGAGCGACAAGCACGGCACGCACCGCTATCAGCTCAGCGACTTCGGGCTTACGGTCGACGACGTGCGCCGTCGCTTGCAGCCGCAGGAGCCTTTAGCGACTGTGGCGGCCGGCTGATGGCGGCTAGAGCGGCGCCGTCGCCGTGGCCAGCCAGCGGCGGGTCTCGGGATCGAGGTCAGGCGCGAGCGTCTCTGCAACCCGCGCGTGGTAGGCGTTAAGCCACGCGATCTCGTCAGGCCCGAGCATCTCCTTCACGATCAGCCGACGGTCGATCGGCGCCAGCGTCAGCGTTTCGAAACTCATCATCGGGCGGTCGCCGCCGGCGACGGTCGCCGGCTCCGTCACCAGCACCAGGTTCTCGATGCGGATGCCGTACGCGCCCTCCTTGTAGTAGCCGGGCTCGTTGGAG
>CAXMLT010000438.1:0-15773 GCA_964194245.1 uncultured Hyphomicrobium sp. | reverse complement strand
TTCTGGTCGATCTTCAAGCGCGGCGTCGTCGGCACCTTCCATAAGGTCTCCAAGAAGTACATGCCGCTCTACGTGGCCGAGTTCCAGTTCCGCTACAACAACCGCGAAAACCCGGACATCTTCGGCGAGGCGATCAAGGGGTGTTGAGGCGCAGAAAGAGCCGCAGGAGTAAGCGGAAGCGGCCTCAGCTAGGAACTTAAACGGTGCTGCTGGTAAACCGAACGATGTACGTCGGAGTGACGGCACTTCTTGCCGCGCTCTTCCTGCTAGCATCGCTCCAACTACGATCATGGGAACGCCCACAGCCACGGGGGGCCGTGGCGCAAAATAATCATTGCCAGTTGCCCCAGAGCGGCGGCGCAAATCAGCCCCAGCCACCAACGAACGTACTTTTGTGCAAGGAGACCGGCAGCGGCGTAGATCGCGGTTGCTGCACACAGTGCTGCTGTTGCGAGAAAACCGAGAAGCCTGCTTTCGGGACTTGGGATTGGTGGTTCGATTCCCCCATCACGCTCTTCACTGGCCTTCTGGTTCTCGTTGGCGCCATTCAGGCTTACTTCCTGTGGCGCGCCATCAAGAGTTCCGAAACCGCTCTCGTCACAACGCAGCGCGCGTTCGTCTTCATCAACAGATTTGAACCGCACCCGCGTAAGGATGTTCTGCGGGTGCTGCCTATCTGGGAAAACAGCGGAACAACGCCAGCCGAGAACCTCAGGAACTACGCGAACTGGCGGCCATTTGTCGGGGGCATCCCGGATGACTACCGCTTCCCCGACCTTGACGCCGATGGGAACGAGATCGTTGGCCCTGGCGAGACGTACCCAATCTTTCTGGGCCCCAAGGCGACGTTTTACGCGGAAATTTTGAACGTCAGGCGCGATGCCATAGAGGCCGCGTGGCGAGGCGAGATGAGAATATTGTTGTGGGGGTGGGCCGAGTACGACGATGCCTTTGGCAAACCGCACAAAACGGAGTTCTGCAACGAACTCATGGTGTGGGGCTTCCAAGCCGACGGGGAGGCTTGGACCGCCGAGGCGAGCTTCCGCCTTCACCCCCGGCACAACACCGCACGCTAGAAAAAGAGCAATCCCGGCCTGTCGCAGCCATTTTGAGCATGGCTTGCTACATCCGTCAAGTCCGGGATAATCGCCCTAACTAGGACACTCAGGGCGGGAAATTAGGACACCTTCACTCTTGCCTCGATGGCGTTTCGAAACGTCACTCTCATACCTCGCTTCTCGGCAGTTGGAGCAGGCGGAGCAAGGAGTGCGGCCCCCTGCGGGGGTGCCCCGAACAGCACCTGCGATTGGCATGAAGGAAGACACATTCAATCTGGCCGAGGGTGAGGTCATCCTCCAGTGGCCCGAACAGCTCTCGCAGGAAGCTACGAAGACCTGGAAAGCTGGATGCACCTCCAACTGCGGAAAATCAAACGTCGCGTAACATCAAAGCAATGAGCCCCGGCTTGCGACCGGGGCAACAGAAAACCCGGTCGCGGGGCTCACTCCACGGCCGGGTTTCCTTAGAAAATTGGCCCGGACGGCGGTTGGGCAACCATCATCCGGGCCGGGGGTGTTGGCCCTCTCGTAAAAGGCCACCACGTGCCTAAAATAGCGGCACATTTGGATCATCCGAAAGCTGAATATCATTGCTGGGGTGATTAAAGCTTGGGCAAGTGGCCTGACCGCAACTCCTAATCAGGACACCCGCTCCGGCGAATTAGGACACTTCCGTCCGACTTAGGACAGAACCCGCAGCTGCGTGGCGTTCGGTCGTAGCGAGCCTGTGTTCAGGCCTCGCCGCGGCGATTGCAGCGCTTTACCCGCTTCCTGCCGCCGCCGATCCGCCCGAAGCTTACGGCTGGCGCGAGGTATGGGCCGGAGCCGACGTCTCCAACCACGTCTGGCTCGCGTACTCGGGCGCGACCATCGCGCCCTATAGCGACACCGCGCTTACGGCCCCAAAGCCGTGGTCGAGCTCTGGCTCAAAATGGGCGAGAGCATGTGGTCGTCGCTCGACGCCGGATGGACCAGCGCGCACGAAACGTATGCCGGCCGGCTCCGCACCGGCTATCGGCTGTTCGATGATGTCTCGCTAGGCATCGAGGCGCGCGTCAACGGTAATGCGCTCGACAAGGATGCGCGCGGCGGCGTGTTCATCCGCTACGCCTGGCAGGGGGGCGAGATCTCGCTAGCCGGCGGCCTCGCGGGGCGCTTCTTCGAGGACGCGAACGACATGCACGACCCCTAGGCGACGCTGTGCTGGCTACAGCAGTTCTAAGCCCCAAACAGCTCAGAAACTGGCCGGCAAGTCGCTCAAAAACCGGAAAAAACCACGAAAATCCGCTCTTGCGGGTAGCAACTCGTGCCGGCCGGATCAGACCTTTGCTCTGCGCCCGAAGCCTTGCCTTGACGCTGCCACGATGGCATGCAAACAAAACGATCATTCGTTTTGTTTTGAGACAACGGTTAAGGCCTTTCTCACCAGGACCGCCCCTCCATGCCCAAGCTGAAGCCTGCAACGCAGCGCGCCCGCCGCGAGCACATCCTCGACGCCGCCGAGGTCTGCTTCGCGCGCTCCGGCTTTCACCGCACGACCATGCAGGACATCTGCAAGGAGGCGCTGATCAGCCCCGGCGCGCTCTACGTTTACTTCGCCTCCAAGGAGGACCTGATCGCCGGCATCGCCGAGCGCGACCGCGCCGAGTTCGCCGAGCGCTTCGCCGAGCTGGCGGCCGCGCCGGAGTTCATGACGGCGCTGTCGAACCTCGGGGAGCACTATTTGGCGGACGAGCCCGCCCTCAAGCACACCATGGGAATGGAGATCGCGGTCGAGTCGATGCGCAACCCGAAGGTCGGCGCCATCTACCGGTCCGTCGACCGCTTCGTGCACGAGAGCTTCGAGAAGCTGTTCCGGCACCTCGCGCAGGAGGGGCGCATCGCGCCCGACCTCGACATCCCGACGGTGGCGAACCTGTTCTCGATGATCGGCGACGGCATGTGCGTGCGCCGCGCGACCGACCCTGACTTCGACGCCAAGGCGGTCATGCCGGCCGTAATGGCGCTCATCGGCAAGCTGCTCAACCCGCAGCCGGTGGCTGCCGAGGACGAGAAGCTCAAGGAGCCGCGCCGATGAAAAGGATTGTCCTCGGTCTCGTCCTGCTGGGCGTGTTTGCGGCCGGGGTCTTCCTTGCACCCACGCTCACGCCGCACCTTGCGCCTTACGTGGTGGCATTCGAGCGCATGCGCGAGGCACGAAACCTCGCAGGAACCAGCGACACGACGCTGACCGCGCCGCCTGCCGTCTCCGTCGTCAAGGTTGCCGACGCCGACTTTACCGAAACGGTCGCCGTGTCAGGCTCGCTCGTCCCGCGCGAGGAGATCCTCGTCGCTCCCGAGGTCGAAGGCTTCCGCGTGCGCGATCTCAAGGCCGACGTTGGCGACCGCGTGAAGAAGGGCGACGTGCTGGCGATCCTCGTGCAGGAATCGCTCGACGCCCAGCTTGCGCAGAACGACGCCTCGCTCGCGCGTGCGGATGCTGCGATCTCCAAGGCCAAGAGCCAGATCGCCGAGGCCGAGGCGCATGTGACCGAGGCGGACGCATCCTTCGACCGCGCCAAGCCGCTGAAGAGTTCCGGCTATCTGTCAGCAAGCACCTACGATCAGCGGGAGTCCGCCGCCAAGAGCTCGCAGGCCCAGCTCGTCGCCGCGCGCGACGGACTGAAGCTCGCGGAGGCCGAGAAGGCCCAGGTCGAAGCGCAGCGCCGCGAGCTGCAGTGGCGTCGAGACAATACGCAGGTCACGGCCCCCGCCGACGGCCTCGTCAGCCGGCGCACGGCGCGCATCGGCGGCATGGCTTCGGGCATCGCGGAACCGCTGTTCCGCATCGTCCTGCGCGGCGAGGTGGAGCTCGACGCGGAGGTGATCGAGACCGAGCTTGCCAAGATGAGCGCCACCCAGAAAGCAAAGATCAACGTCGCCGGCATCGGCAACGTCACCGGCACCGTGCGCCTCGTGACGCCGGAGGTCGACAAGACGACACGGCTCGGCCGCGTGCGCATCTTCCTCGGCGACGACCCTAAGCTGCGCATCGGCAGCTTCGCTCGCGGCACCGTCGACACCGCGCATGCGCACGGCCTCTCGGTGCCGTCGTCCGCGGTCGTGTTCGACGCTGAGGGCACGTTCGTGCAGGTCGTCCGCGACGGGCACGTCGCACGCCGCAACATCGAAACCGGGCTCATCTGCGACGGCCGCGTCGAGGTGCGCCAGGGTCTTGCTGCCGGCGACATAGTCGTCGCCAAGGCGGGCACCTTCCTGCGTGATGGCGACGCCGTGCGCGCCATCACGCCGGACGCCAAGATCAGCGAGGCCCGCTAGTGTGATGATCGAGAAATTCGCCATCATGAGGGGCACGGGATCGAGCGAATTTCTCGATCTGAATCACACTAGCAAAGCTATGATTCTAGTGTCCCCTATGATTCCGAAGTTCGCTCGGGACCCTAGTATCGAACTCTGGCGAACTTCGGAATCGGGACACTAGATGCGCATTAACGTATCCGCCTGGTCAATCCGCCGGCCCGTCCCGGCTATCGTGCTGTTTGCGGTGCTTACGCTGCTCGGCACGATGAGCTTCATGAAGCTCCCCGTGACCCGCTTCCCCAACATCGACGTGCCCATCGTCTCCATCACAGTGACGCAATCGGGCGCTGCCCCGACCGAGCTCGAGAGCCAGGTGACGAAGGAGGTCGAGGACGCGGTCGCGAACATTCCCGGCCTCAAGCACATGTCGTCCACGATCACCGACGGCTCCTCGGTCACGGTCATGGAGTTCCGCCTGGAGATCAACCAGGACCGCGCGCTGAACGACGTCAAGGACGCCATCGACAAGATCCGCACGCAGCTCCCGCGCAACATCGACGAGCCGATCGTGCGGCGCATCGACGTCGAGGGCCAGTCGATCCTCACCTTCGCCGCCTCCGCGCCCGGCTGGACGCTGGAGCAGCTCTCCTGGCACGTCGACGACGTGATCAAGCGGCAGCTGCAGGGCTTGAAGGGCGTCGGGCGCGTCGAGCGCTACGGCGGCGTCAACCGCGAGATCCGCGTGCTGCTCGACCCCGACCGGCTGCTGGCGCTCGGGGTCACGGCCGCCGATGTGAACGCACAAGTGCGCGCGACCAACGTCGATCTCGGTGGCGGCCGCGGCGAGGTCGGCGGCCAGGAGCAGGCGATCCGCACGCTCGCCGGCGCTCGGCGCGTGGAGGATCTGGCCGAGACCAAGATCGTGCTGCCGGGTGGCCGCGAGATCCGCCTCAACGCGCTCGGCCGCGTCATCGACGGCGCCAGCGAGCAGCGATCGTTTGCGCGTCTCGATAAGCAGCCGGTCGTCACCTTCAGCGTCTTCCGCTCGAAGGGCGAGAGCGAGCTGTCCGTCGCCGACGTCGTCAACAAGAGGCTCGCGGAGCTGCAGACGACCTATCCGGACGTCCGCCTGACGAAGGTCGACGACGCGGTCGCCTATACCCGAGGCAACTACACCTCCGCCCTCGAGACGCTGATCGAGGGCGCGGTGCTCGCCGTGCTCGTCGTGCTGCTGTTCCTGCGCAACCTGCGCGCAACACTCATCTCCGCGGTCGCCCTGCCGCTGTCGGCCATCCCGACCTTCTGGGCCATGTCGATGCTGGGCTTCTCGCTCAACCTCGTGAGCCTGCTCGGCATCACGCTCGTCACCGGCATCCTCGTCGACGACGCCATCGTCGAGATCGAGAACATCGTGCGCCACATGCGCTCGGGCAAGTCGCCCTACCGCGCCGCGCTCGAAGCCGCCGACGAGATCGGGCTCGCTGTCATCGCCATTTCGCTGACGATCGTCGCCATCTTCTCGCCCGTGTCGTTCATGGGCGGCATCGCGGGACAGTACTTCAAGCAGTTCGGCATGACCGTTGCCGTCGCCGTGCTATTCTCGCTGCTCGTTGCGCGCCTCATCACGCCGATGATGGCCGCCTACTTCTTGCGGCCCATCCCGGAGAAGCACGAGGGCGGCGGCTTCATCATGCGCGGCTACCTCGCCTTCCTGCGCGGGACGCTGAAGGTGCGCTACCTGACGCTCTTTGCCGGGCTCGGCCTGTTCGCCGGCTCGATCTACGCCACGACGCTGCTGCCGACCGGCTTCCTGCCCGACGAGGACACCTCGCGCATCGTCGTCTCCGTCGAGCTGCCGCCCGGCGCGACGCTGGAGAGCACGCGCGCCACGACCGACGGCATGGTGGATATCCTGAAGACGATCCCCGAGGTGCGTAGCGTGTTCGTTCTCGGCGGCACCACGCCGACGGGCGGCCTCGAGATTCGCAAGGCGTCGCTGTTCGTGCATCTCGCGCCCAAGACCGAGCGCACGCTGCCGCAGAAGCGCCTGAAGACCATCATCTCCAACAAGCTCGCCGACGTGCCCGACACGCGCGCCTGGTACGTGAACGAGCGCGGCGAGCGCGAGCTCTCCTTCTCGATGCTTTCGAACGACGGCGACGCACTGGCGCTTGCCGTGCGGAAGCTCGAAAGTGCGTTGCGCCGCGTGCCGGGCTTCCACAACGTCGCCGCTACCGCCGCCATCGACCGGCCGGAGCTGCGCGTCACGCCGAAATTCGACGCAGCGGCACGCCTCGGCGTGGCGCCGAGCGAGATTGCCGAGACGATCCGCGTGGCGACCATCGGCGACATCGATGCGAACCTGGCGAAGTACAACGCGGGCGACCGCCTGGTGCCGATCCGCGTGCAGGTCGAGGAGAGCGCGCGAGCCGACATGTTGCGGCTACAGAACCTGCGCGTGACGAGCGCCGACGGCCGCGCGATCCCGCTTACCGCCGTCGCCGATATCGCCTTCGGCCGCGGTCCGAGCTCAATCGACCGCTTCGATCGGCGCCGCCGCGCCGTCATCGGCGTCGACCTCGTCTCCCGCTATGCGCTCTCGAGCGCGCGCGAGACCTTCATCAAGGCGGTGGAGGAGCAGCACCTGCCGTCGAGCATCGTGCTGCAGCCCTCGGGCGATGCGGAAATCCAGGACGAGGTCGCAACCGGCTTCATTACCGCCATGGGCACCGGCCTGATGATCGTCTTCGGCGTTCTGATCTTGCTGTTCGGCAGCGTCGCACAGCCGGTCACGATCCTATTGTCGCTGCCGTTGTCGTTCGGCGGCGTGGTGCTGGCGCTGCTCGCCACCAACAACCCCATCAGCATGCCCGTCTACATCGGCTTGCTGATGCTCATGGGCATCGTGACCAAGAACGCGATCATGCTCGTCGACTTCGCCGTCGAGGAGGTCGCGAAGGGCGTGCCGCGCATCGAGGCCGTCATCGACACCGGCCGCAAGCGCGCCCGCCCCATCGTCATGACCACGCTCGCCATGGTCGCCGGCATGGTGCCGAGCTCGCTCGCCATGGGCGAAGGCGGCGAGTTCCGCTCGCCTATGGCCATCGCGGTGATGGGCGGCCTGCTCGTATCGACGGTGCTGTCGCTCGTATTCGTACCGTCGTTCTTCACGGTGATGGACGACGTCGGCTACGGGTTGTGGCGCATCTTCGGGCGTTTCGTCGGCCCCACCGACGAGCCGCCGACCGTCAAGGTGGCGTCGATCGCGGGCGAGCGGGCCGCCCACGACCACGCCCAGTCGATCGCGGCGGAATGAAAACGGGCGGCCCTAAGGCCGCCCGCACAAACGCTCTCCAATGTTTCGAGCTGCTTCAGCGCTACTTCGTCGAGGCGGTGGCATCGTGCTTGAAGAAGACGTCGACGCGCATGCCGGTCAGCAGCGGCGGCAGGCCATCGAGATCGGCAACAGCCTCCAAGACTTCCACGTCGCTCGGCCGGCGGGGGCCGCGCGTCGCGATGCGCGGCGCCGACAGCGACTTGGCGATCTGACTCACATGGCCTTCGAAGTCCTGGTCGGGATAGGCGTCCGCGCGTACGACGACGAGCTGGCCAACGCGGACCTTCGCCGTGTCGCGCTCCTCGACCTCTGCACGCACCTTGAGCGCGTTGACGTCGCCGAGAACGAGCAGCGTGTTCTCCGGGTTCGGCACGGCGACCTCGCCTTCCTTGGCCAGAACGTTGAGCACGGTCCCGTCGATGGGCGCGCGGATGCGCGTATGCTCAACCGCAAGCTCCGCCGCGGACAGCTCGGAACGGGCGACCGCGAGGGCGGCTTCGAGCCGGGTCGGCAGCGGCATGCCGGTCTTGGCGTTCACGGTCGCGAGATCGGCGCGCTTGTTGGCGAGCTGCTTCTTGGAGTCTTCGAGGTTCTTGCGCGCGGTGTTCACGGCGTCGTCCGAGCCCTTGCCGTCACGCTTGGACTGCTGGGCGTCGTCGAAGGCCTGGCGGGCGCCGAACAGGACGCGCTCGGCGTTGGCCACCGCGTCCTCGGCGTTGCGCCGGTCAACCGCTAGGCCGCGCACCTGCTCCTCGTCGCGCTCGCGCACGCGCACGGCGGCTTCGGCGGTCGCTGCGGAAACCTTGGTCAGCGCATCCTGCGCGTCCAGACGGACGAGCAGGTCGCCTGCCTTCACCTTGTCGTTGAGATCGGCGGCGATGTCCTCGATGCGGCCGGGCACGTCGGCCATGATGCGGATCTCGCCGCTCTTGGGCTCGACGCGGCCTGTGGCCGAAGCGGCCCAGGTGTCGCCGGTCTTCGCAGCGGGCTTGGCGGCGGCGGTGGTCGAGGAGGTGCTTGCCTCCTGCGTACCGGCCTGCGTCTTCTCCTCGCCAACCGGACCCCAGTTGACGTTGTTGACGTAGAAGCCGATGGCGAGCGCCACGATGCCGGCGAGCCCGAGCGTGATTACGGTCGAATTGATTTTATGCATGAGCCTTCCGTCGCTTTGTCAGATCTGTGATTTCGGGGGCATCTAGACCCTCCGGCCGGCGCTCCTCGCCGACGATGCGTCCATCCTCGATCTTCACGACCCGATCCGCGTAGCTCAACGTGCGGGGATCGTGCGTGACCGCGAGGACGCTGCGGTTCTGTTCCTTGGCAATGCGTGCGAGCAGCGCCATCACGGCGTGCCCGTTCTCGCTGTCGAGCGCGGCCGTGGGCTCGTCCGCCAGCACGATCGAAGGTGAGCTTGCGATCGCGCGCGCAACCGCAACGCGCTGCTGTTCACCGCCGCTGAGGTTGGCGGGATAGCTGCGCAGCCGGTAGGCGAGACCGACGTCCCTCAGCACTTCCTCCGCGCGGTTGGCCGCGGCGAAGCCCTTCTGCCCGCGCACGTCGAGTGCGATGCGCACGTTCTCGAGCGCGGTCAGCGTGGGGAAGAGGTTGTAGGACTGGAAGATGAAGCCCATGTGCTTGCGCCGCAGGTTGGCAAGCGCCTCGGGCGACAGCTTGTGGGTCGAGACGCCGGCGACCCTCAGCTCGCCTGACGTTGCCGTGAGGATGCAGCCCAGGATTGACAGCAGCGTGGTCTTGCCGCTGCCCGATGGTCCCATGAGAAGCGTGAGCTCTCCTGGAACGAGCTTGACGTCGACGCCCTTCACGGCGCGCACCATAGTGGCGCCGGAGCCGAGCTCCTTCACGATATCGGTGGCCTCTAGGACCGGCTCGTTCGTCATTTGTTGAACACCGTTGCAGGATCGATCTTCGTGACCTTCACGATCGCCGACAGAGCGGAGATCGCGCACATGCCGACAGTGAGCGTGAACAGCCAGAACGCCAGCCCCGGCGTCATCACAAGGGGCAATGCGGAGCCGCGACTGAGCACTAGGACGCCGAGCGCAATGGACATGCCCAGCGCATAGCCGATCACCGCGCTCAAAGCAGCCTGGGTGAGGATGACCTGGTGAATATAACTGGATGATGAACCCAACGCACGCAGCGTCGCGAATTCGCTCAAGTGATCCTTGGTGCTGGAGTACAGGGTCTGGGCGACGATGACCGTGCCGACCAGGCTGCCCAAAAGGGCGCCGCCGATCAGCGCAACGCCGGCTCCGGTGCGGAACAGCCACTGCTTCAGGCTGCGGTCGCGGAACTCCTGCTTGGTTAGGACCTCCGCTCCCTCGAGACGCCCACGCAGGTCCGCGCGCACCTTCTCGACATCGGCGCCGGGCTCAAGCTGCACGAGGTAGAAGGTCGTACCGTCACCCTCGGCGAACAAGGCGCGCGCGCGGTTGAGCGTCGTGTACATGTAGGGCGATTGCGTGAATGAGCGGACGCCGTCGGTCAGCGCTCTTACCCGCACTCTGCCATTGGCAGCCTGTGCGGTGTCACCCATGCCATTGATCCCGAGCTCATTGAGATATGTGCGATCGACCGCGACGGCCTCCGGCGCCTTGATGTCTTCCCAGGTGCCTTCGACCAGATTGAACGGGATGAGGCCGCCGTCTTCGGCATCAGTGCCGACGACGACGACACGCGTCGAGCCGCCTTCGGGCTTGCGCCACTCGGCAAAGCGTACGACGAGCGGAATGACGGCCTTCACGCCCGGCGTCGCCAACGCCTGATGGCGCTCGCGCGAGGTGAGCAGCATTCCGCCGTCCTCGAAGCTCTTTGCTCCGTACACAGTGATCCACAGATCGGCGTTGGCTTGGTCGATGTTGGCGGTGATCATATTGCTCGAGCCGAGATAAAGGCCGAGCTGCACGGCGACCAGCACGATCGAGAACAAGATGCCGATGAGCGTCACCGCTAGGCGGATGCGATCGTGAAACAGATTCCGAAAGGCAAGCGTCAAGATCATCTACCGGTCCCGCAGTGGTGAAGGGTCAGGCGCTTCTATGTGCGCCGAAATTGCAGCAATTGTGCGCTGCAACTAGTCCCCGAAGGTGGCCTCGGAAAGGCACGCTCATGCTTAAGAGCCGCCTAAGTGTATAGTGAATTCGACCCATATAGAAACGAGAGTAGCTGTCCGCCACTCACGTAGCGTTAACGGGTAAAGGTCCACAACAGGGTTAAGAAGCGGTTTTGAGCATAGGAGCGGAAGACTAGGGCCGGCGGAGGTTACTCCTTATTTAACGGCTCCGACCAGCTTTTGCCGCTTTCAAAGTCTAATGCCGACCTAATCTCTGGCACAACATTGGCGATACGACCATGCGTCATGATCATCCCTCCTCCCGTTCTCGTTTTCCTTTCCTTTTCATGGGGATCTTCGGGCTCCTCGTCTCCGCGACACTGGGCCTGAGCTCATCGGCGCCCGCCGCTGGCGGAGCGAGTGAGCTGGGCCTCTGGTACAACAACGCCGGCAAAGGTGCCGTCGAGATCCGGCCCTGCACCACCAGCGGGCGCGACGCCAACAAGCTCTGCGGCTTCATCGTCTGGCTGAAGGAGCCGAACTTCAAGAACGGTAAGCCGCTCACCGACGGCTACAATTCCGATCCCTCGAAGCGTCATCGCCCGATCTGCGGTCTGCCGGTGCTCGGCGGGCTCCAGCGCGTGTCCGAGGGCGGATACGACAACGGTTGGGTCTACGACCCCGAGCAGGGTCAGGCTTTCGACGCCGCGATCCAGCTCCGCACGGCTGACCGCCTGATCCTCACGGGCTACAAGGGCATCAAGTTCTTCAGCAAGTCTTTCGTCTGGAAGCGGGCTCCGGCCGATCTTCCCCGCTGCGACGGCAACACCACGGCCCGCGACGTGAAGAGCACGGTCGGTGCGGCGCAGCCGACAGCGCCGGCCAAGGCGAAGGTCGCCGCGCCGGCGCAGCCGACAGCGGCCGATAAGGAGAAGGTTGCCGTCACGCCGATGCAGCCGCCAGCGGCCGACAAGGCAAAGGTTGCCGTCACACCGACGCAGCCCGCAACTCCTGAAAAGGTTGCTTCCGGCGCCCCCGTACCGGGCGAGAACGTGCCGGTGGCGACCGTTGCGCGGGCCTCTGCCCAGGCGCAGACGGATGTCCTGGTGCCGCCGCGTCCCGTCCCCGCGGTGAGGCCGCCGCACCCGCCGATCGAGTAGCCAAAGTCTCGAACCGAGCCTGGCAAAAGCAAAAGCGGCGCGCCTCAGAAAGGCGCGCCGCTTTTTGTTGGCTCAGCGCTTGCTGGACGCCGCGAAAGTAGGCTCAGTTGGCGCTTCCGCGGCCCTGGCCGTGCTGATGGCCCGGAGCCGTCTGTTCCGAGCGAGACGGCGATGAAGCCGCGCTCTCGCGGACATCCTCGCGACCCTTCGTCAGCCGCGCGGCGAACTCCTTCACGCGATCGACTACGATCGGCCGCTGCCGATCGAGCGTCACCATGTGGTAGCTGTCGTCGAGCACGCAGACCTCGACCAGGCCTGAAAGCTTGCGCTGCAGGATCATCGAGTTCTTGAGGTCGCTCTGGTCGTCGTGGCGCGGGTGGAACACCAGCGCGTGCTGCTTGATCTGGCCCAGGAGCGGCTTGACGTTGCGCACGAGCTTGCGGAACTCGAGGACGAGACCGCCGCCACGCCCGAACAGGTCCTCGATCGCCTCGCTGCCGTTCTGGAGGCTGTCGAGGATGAAATTGCGCAAGCGCTCGTCCTTGATGCCGAGCGGCATACGCGCCCGGAAGCGGAAGAGCCGAGCGGCCCACTTGTGGTTAATGAAGCGGAAGAAGGAGAAGTGCCACGGGATCGCCCAGCCGTTCGGCCAGAACGTCGGCGAGAAGAGCATGAGCCCGTGAACCCGCTCAGGCCGTAACGCTGCGAGGCGCAGCGCCAGCATCGATCCTGCCGAGATGCCGCCGACGATCAGGGTATCGCACCGCTGTGCGATCTCGTCGTGCGCCGTTTCGACCGCGTCGTACCAGTCCTGCCAGCTCGACAGCCCGGATACGTCGGTCCCGCCAGCGAGACCCGGCAGCAGCGGACAGTAGACCGTATATCCGCTTTGGCCCAACGCATGAGCGACGAACTTGAGCTCGATCGGTGAGCCCCCGAGGCTGTGGACAAGCAACACGCCGTTACGTCCGCCGGGAACGAAAATGCTACCCCACGCTGTCTTCATTTTCTCACTATTTTTCATTTTCGTGACTGAACTCACTGGCATCCGGAACGAAGAAGTTTCCCTACGGTCCGCGCGGGGCCGGCATGACCGCTCCGCGTAGACACGAGATTGAGGTGACAACCCTCTTTTTTTCGTTTCCTCGGGCAGGCTACGAGATCAGCTAGCGAACGCTCGAAGCCCTTATGATTGTATCTGCGCGTCGGCTGGTCGATCGTGTCTGGGAGACACGGAAAGGGGAACTGCTTCACTGGCCGGAACCCGCCCGCGAGGCGATAGGGCACCTTGCCGCATGAAGCGATACGTTGCTGCGAGCCCGCTAGTGCGTCCATGTCCGTCGCTGCTGCTTTAGTCCAAACCTTCTGACTCGAGCACGCCAGCGGCAACGGCGGCCGGGCTTCTGGCGGTCGTATTGGGCGAGACCATGGCGGGTGCCCCAAAAATTGCCCCCTGAGGTTCTCGGCTGCAGTAATTCGAGCTGGATCTTATGAACCCTAACCTCATAAGCATAGCTCGCCCGGCGCCCGAACGCATTGAAATAACGCACCTTCCTTCGACGAGAGCCGATCCCCTTATTTTTGCTCGACTTTCCCCCGCGTCAAATTGGTGCGCTGCAATCTTACCTAATCGGCGACGGCCTGTTGTGCAGGGGCAACAAGGAGATGGGCGCCGGGCTGGGGAATTAGGGTCCGATGTCCACCTGCCGGCTGGCGGCCCCCAGTTGCCCAGCCGCCTTGGCTTGCCTGAGGCAGTACGCAAGGTCCCGACGCGCCACGCTCAGAGCGCATTCGACAACCATATTGTCAGGATGATTAGATGCACCTCTTGTGGTGAAGGAGGATGGGGTCTCCGTTGATCGCTCGCTTGCGCTCCTTCATCTCCTGCGTCGTGGCGTTCTCGCTCGCTTTGAGCCACATCCCAGCCGCCGCCGATCCGCTTTCGAAGGCCGACTATGAGGCCTGCCAGGCGCGCGACGAGACCGCATTCCGCGCCGCCATCGAGGCGATCTCCGTACGCGCGCTGAAAGCCGGCATCGCCAAGGTCGACTACCGCGCCGTCGTCGGCGACGCCTGGCGCCGCGGCGGGCTTGACGACATCATCGACAAGCAGGTCGACAAGGCGACCGACGAGGTCGCCCAGGAGACGAGCTGGGCGAACCTCATGCAGTCGCTCGCCAACCAGCAGAAGGCTCAGCAGCTCGCGACAGCCGTCGCCGAGCGCGTCTATCGCTCCGACCAGGTGAAGGGCGCGCTCGAGGAGCTGGCGCTGTCGGTCGGCAACGAGGTCGGCAAGCAGATCGAATTTGCCGGCCAGGATGCGACCGAGCCGACGCTCGCCTGCCTCAAGGCGTTCGTCGGCGCACGCTACGGAACGACGGTCGCGCGCGCGGCCGGGGGCGATGCGAGCAAGGAATTCTCCGTCGATGCCGGCAAGGCGGCGGCCGAGATCTCGCCGGGCGCGGTGTTGCGCGAGTCCAGCGGTGGCATCGCCGGCGCCGCCATCCTCCTGATGCGCCGCCAGCTCGCCAACATGGCCGAGCGCGTCGGCGCCCGCCTCGTCGGCTCGGTGCTCGCCCGCGTCGTATCGACGGTAGCCGGTGGCATCGGCGTCGTGCTCATCGCAAAGGACATCTGGGACCTGCGCCACGGAGTCCTGCCGATCATCGCGACCGAGATGAAATCGAGGGAGAACAAGGAAAAGGTCCAGGACGAGCTGGCAAACACGTTCTCCGAGCAGATCGCCAGCCACGTACAGGAAATCGCGGCGGCCACGGCCGGGCGCGTCGTCGATATCTGGCGCGACTTTCGCAGCGCGCATGCTCAGGCGCTCGACCTGGCGGAGCGCAACGAGCGCTTCAAGGCGTTCCTCGATTCGCTGAAGCCCGAAGCGCTGCCTCGTCTCGACGAGGTTGTCTCGCTTATCCGCGGCGCGGAAGGAGAGGCGGGCCTTTTGAAGCGCCTCGGCGACGGGACCCTCAACGAGGCCGTGAACGTGCTGCCGCCTCCGGCCATGGAGATTGCGCGCGAAACGCGCTCGATCGACACCGCACTCAAGTGGACCGCGCTCGCCGGAAGCCAATTGCCGAAGGTCGTCGAGCTGAGCCTCTATCGGCGCACCTCGCCGGACAACCTCACAAAGGGCACGCTCGATCGCATCATCGGCCTCGACGACACACTCGCCATCCAGCGGCTGACGGGCATCGACGCGGGCGCCCGCGATACGCTGTTCGAGCTCGACGACAAGGACCTGAAGAGCCTTGCCCACAGCCTTACCGAGAGCGAGCTCGCGACGCTGTCGCGCTATCTGACCGGCCTCTCAAAGGAACCGCGCGAGCGCGTGCTGCGCGCAGTCGCCGCCAACCCCGCATTGATGCAGTCGCTCGCCTCCGACCGCGTCCGCGTCGCGGTGGTCGCGAGCGCCGATCAGTCGGCCGCGGTCGGCATGATGCTGCGGATGGACTCGGGCCTCGATCCCAACGCCATCATGGAGGATGTGCGCCTCGTCACCGACGGCCGCGTGAGCCCTGTGCTGATCTGGGAGAAGCACCCGCTAGCCGCCGTGGCGGGGCTTATACTCATCCTCATTCTCCTCTTGATGCTGCGCCGGCTTTTCTTCCCCAAGCGCCGCACGGCCACGGCCTAGAGCCCTTTATCGTCGGCCTTTTCCCGCCCCTCCGCAGCAAACCGCCGCGCCCTGCGTGCCATCGGGATTTCCCCCTGCTATAAGCCCACGGGGCCTTCCGAATCGGGGTGTTTGCCGGCGAGGCCGTTAATCCGCTCTACAGCGGACCATCGAGGGGAGTGGGAAAATGGGTCTCAGAGTCTGACCGGAAACATTATGT
>CAXMLT010000437.1:0-1791 GCA_964194245.1 uncultured Hyphomicrobium sp. | reverse complement strand
GACAGCACGTCGACGTAGCCCGGCCAGACCTGCGCATACTCTCCGCCGCGTCGGATGCGACCGCGCGCCATGGGTTAACCCCGGCGCTTCATGTTGGTCGCCAGCTCGCGCAGCGCGTTCGCCACCTCCGACTGCTGGGCAGCCTGCTCGTCGACCCACTCGCGCACGACCTTCTGCTCGGCCCGCATCTGCGTGACGAGCTGATTGACCCCGCGCGCAAGGTCCCGAATCTGCTCCTCGTTGTGGGCGGGGACCGCAATCGCGCCGCCGCCCGGTTGCTCGCCCAGCCGATTGGAGAGGTTCTCTACCGCGCGCTGCATGTGGAGAATGGCGGTCGAGAGCTGGCGGTTGACGTTGTCGGAGGAGATGTTGCCGCCCGGGGTGAGCTCGGTGATGCCGGACAGCCATTCCTCGAGCTCGTTGTAGAAGCGGTTGTGCGCATGGCTGGCCTGCAGCTCGAGGAAGCCCAAAATCAACGAGCCGGCGAGACCCAACAGCGAGGATGAGAACGCCGTGCCCATCCCCTTCAGCGGAGCGGCGAGCCCGGCTTTCAAGTCGGAGAACATGGTGACGTTGTCGGCGGCGTTGGTGTCGATCGCATCGATCGCGCCGCCAACCGATGTGATGGTCTGCAGCAAACCCCAAAAGGTGCCGAGCAGTCCGAGGAACACGAGCAGCCCTACGAGATAGCGGCCGGTGTCGCGCGCCTCGTCGAGCCGCGAGCCGATCGTGTCCATGATCGAGCGCGTCGAAGCGGTCGAGAGCGACAGCACGCCCGTGCGGTCGCGCAGGAGCGCCGCCATGGGCGCGAGCAACACCGGCTGGTGCGAGATGGCGAGGCCCGGGTCGGCGATGCGGAAGGCGTTGACCCAGCGGATTTCGGGATAGAGCCGGCTCACTTGGCGGAACGCGTATACGATGCCGAGGAAGAGAACGCCTACGATGAGACCGTTGAGCCCCGGGTTGTTCATGAACGAAGTGAAGAGCTGCTTGTGCAGGATCGCCGTCAGGAATGCGACGAGCGTCAGGAAGATGAGCATGCGGATCAGGAACACGCCGGGCGGCGTCAGCGCCCGATGCATGAGCGGGGACGTCGCGAGGTCCGACTGTCGCTTTTTGGCCATTTCCGTCTCCCTGCCAACCGCACTTCGGCCACGGCGTGACTACCCGTAGCCTTTGGCAGCACATATCGGCAAGATCGTGCCCGCCGGCCGCCAACAACAGCGCCTTCGGGGCAAAGCGTTAAGCTCGCCCCGAGCCGGGCCTGACCAGCGCCAAAAGGCCCTTTTGCAGCGTAGCGTTGGTGGCCAGCACCTGCGAGCTTTCGAGCATGGTGGCGCCACCCGAAAAATCGCTGACGACGCCGCCCGCTTCCCGCACTAGCACGATGCCGGCTGCCATATCCCAGGGTTGAATGCCGCGCTCCCAATAGGCGTCGAAGCGCCCTGCCGCCGTCCAGGCGAGATCGAGTGCGGCCGAGCCGGTGCGGCGCACGCCGGCAACCTCCTTCATGACGCCCGGCAGCTCCTTGAGGAACAGCCCATCCGGGCGGCCGAGGTGGGGGATGCCGATGGTGATCAGTGCGTCGGAGACGTTCTTGCGCGCCGCGACGCGCAAGCGCCGGCGGTCGTTGATATAGGCACCCTTGCCTTTCTCGGCGGTGAACAGCTCGTCCGAGATGGGGTTATAGACGACGCCGGCGACGAGCTGGCCTTCGCGCTCGAGCCCGATCGAGATGGCAAACAGCGGCACGCCGTGCAGGAAGTTCGTCGTGCCGTCGAGCGGATCGAC
>CAXMLT010000436.1:0-3760 GCA_964194245.1 uncultured Hyphomicrobium sp. | reverse complement strand
CAAGGTGTCAGCGGTGCACCGCTAACTCTTCTGGCTCACCTGCTTCGCGTAGTGCTCGACCATCTGCATCGGCTGTCCAGCGACACGGCCGAGAAGTGCTAGATCGAGGCAGCGAAGGGTATAGGCTATCGAAATGGGCAAAGTCATGATCGCTCTCGTCGGCGCCCTTCTTGGGGTGGGGGCTATTTGGCTCGGCCTCCGATTTCACCTCGGGTCCTGGTACATCGACGGGCCATTAGGGTACGTCGGCGCTGCTTTGGCAGGCGCCGTCGTGGCAATAGTTTTGCGCTACGCGGTGCGCAAGGAGTTCGGCTGATCCGACGCTCAGTGAACGTTTGGATGTCGGGAGGCGTTGCTCCACTCGCGCTGAAGTGACGTTTCACTTCTCCCTCGCGAGAGCAAAAGCAAGGACATCTTTTTTTCGTATTTTACCATCATCGTGATGGTGAGGCGTTCTGTTGCGTCGGTTGTTTGCGGGGGTCGCGAACATCTTGGGGGAGACGCCGATGCCGCTCATGCCGGCTGCGGTCGCAGCTATACCAGACACGACGCTCAGAACCGTGCGCTTCGTCATGAAAGACGGAACGAAAACAGTCGTTGTGCTCGTTTCTAATGCGGTTCTCGAGAATATCGAGAGCGCCACTTACGATCACGGATCCTACTTCCGCCGGTTCAAACGGCACCGCAAGCAGTTCGAGCGCCTGGCCAGTGACAAGTACGACAAGGGCTATGTCGAGGTTGACGGTACCGTCTGCATCAAGACGATGGACCTGCCCCTCGAGAGCGCAAATTGATTGCTACGACTTGCCGACCTGTTCGATCCCACGAGCAGAACAGCGGGTTACTAAGTATGTCGACCGGCTCTGAGACGCGAACCGCGCAGCACGTTAGGAGTACTGATGCTTCGCTTGATCCTTGCGATCACTTGCCTTGGTAGCGCAGGCGTCGCAGTCGCGGAGCCAGTTCGGTTGACCGATGAGGCGATCCGACGGGATCTCGCCGGCGCGACGCTCAAGATCGATACGCCGGCGAACACCACGATCCCCGTGCGAGTGGGTGCTGACGGTTTCGTCTCAGGCGAGGCGGGGGCGCTGGCGTCGATGCTGGGAGCCGCAAAGGACCGTGGACGCTGGTGGACGGACCGCGACCAGCTCTGCGTCAAGTGGTTCCGATGGTTCGATGCCAAACCACGCTGCATCACGCTTCGGCGGGAGGGAAGCCGGATCTACTGGCGCGATCAGGAAGGCGAAAGCGGAACCGCGACCCTCGAAGAAGTCCAGCGTGCAGAACTTGCCCCCGTTGAGAGTCGCACTGCCGAGCAAGGGAATGAGGCTGTAACTGCGGCTGCGAGTCCCCTCCCGCTGAACATCGAACAGGCATCTATACCGACAACAGAACCCTCGGACGCGGTGCCGTCCCTCCGGTTCTCGCCGCCGGCGCTCGGCGAAATCGTTGCGATGGCGGCGCCAGATGCCGGGATGTCGCGGCTCGGTGCTGATGTGGCGCCACTGCAGGCTCCTCCCGCTCCAAAGGAGGCAATGCCGAACCGTCCTTCAGAGCCAGCCTCATCCCCAATACGTCCGTCGCCTCCGAACGCGGCGACGCGGGCCGGCGCTGTTCAAGCTCGGATTGCCTTTCACGTGGCCGGCGTAGATCCCGGTGATACGCTCAATGTGCGCAGTGGCCCGTCTGAATACCATCAGGCGGTGGGGCGCCTTCCGCCAGAAGGACGGGGCGTTCAGATCATAGGGGTATGCCGCGACGTATGGTGTCCGATCCAGCACGGCGGCGTAGTAGGTTGGGTCAACCGCTATTACCTGGTGGAGGACGAGCTTCCGATAGAAATCGACGGAGGCGCCAGGCGGCCGCAGGTGCGAGACTAGAATATCGTCGATTGGCACAACGCATTCAGTTGCACAGAACCAAAGGCTGGCGGACGCCGCCGAACACGCGCAAAGGTCGATCGGTCAACGGTCTTCGGGAATCCATTCGAGTTGGCAAGTACGGTGCCGGCGAAGCCCTCAGGCTGCATCGTGAGTGGCTCCTCGACCCTGCCATGCGGATTTGCTGCTTGAGCTAGCCCGCTCCGGCATGACGAGAGTCAAGAACGCGGAGGCCCGCCACCTGGCGAGCCAGGAATTATAGGCCCTAAGGCTCAAGAGCTTTTTTCCGGAACCTGCCGCGAAGCACAACGTTTCAAACGGTCGTGCACCACCATCATTCGTGCAAGAGCGCGCTGTGTCCCAAGAACCTTACATCCACGGCCCGGAACCGCAGTCATGGCGTCTGCAAGGCGTCGTCGTGACCGGTCGCCGCATCCTGATAGTTGAGGACGAAATGTTTGTCGCCATGGACATCGACTTGGTGGTGGAGAGAGCAGGTCACCATGCTGTCGGCTTCGCTGGGACCGCTGAGCGCGCCGTGGCGTTGGCAGATGAACTGCGTCCCGACTTGGTTCTCATGGATATTCGCCTAAGGGGTCGTCGCGACGGGGTCGACGCCGCAATCGAGATCCGCCAACGTTTTGACATCCCTTCCCTCATCATCAGCGCATTCACCGACGCGCGGACGCGCGAGCGGGCGGCGCCTGCGCGAGTCTTGGGGTTCATCACCAAGCCGTTCGACCATGCGCTGTTGGAAATCGCCTTGAACGGAGGATTGAAGCCATAAACATGTCTTCGCACTACTTGACAACCCGAACGCCGGATTTGAAGCGTAGGTGGTTTAGTAAATAGTCCCTACGATTCTGAACGCGCTCGCTCGTTAGGCCGCCGGTTCGGCTGATCGAGTGCGCGGTTGACTTGGTGGTAGTCACCACTAGTTTCGAGGGTGCAATCGGGGCGTTGGGGGAATGTCAGAGATGTCACAGCGCGCGCTCGCGAGGAGCATCATTTTCCTCGGGCTGATTGCTGGAGCCTGTCTGCCGACCGAGAAGGCAACGGCGGGCAACGAGGCAAACTTTGTTCTTTACGATCACCACACCGACGAACAAGGCGAGACCGAGCTCAACGTGTTCGGCGATTTCTCCAACGCGCTGAGTGAGGAGCCCCGGTACAACGCGCAGTTGTTTGAGATCGAGCGCGCGCTCACGGATCGGTGGGAGGCAGCCCTCTATCTCGAAGGCGATAAGATAGATGGTGAGGACTATCTGTTCGGCGGCTGGCGCCTGGAGAGCCGCTATCGGCTCTTTGACTACGGCGCCTTCCTCAACCCCGTCCTTTACGTGGAATACGAAAACCTCGATCCGGATCACAAGTATCTCTTAGACGTCACCGGGCGAACGGACACTCCTGAAGGGCCGGAGCAAACTAAGCACGAGATCGAGAGCAAGCTCATCGTCGGTCGCGACATAACGCGCAAGCTCGATGTCGCCTTCAATTGGATCAACGAGACGAACCTCGACACAGGTCGTTGGGAGTTCGGCTATGCGCTCGGCTTCAATTACGCGCTCGTCGGCGAGGCCAACCAGGAAGCCGAGGAGCACGAGCACGAGGAACACAGGCGAGGCGAACACGCGACGGGCTCGGGCTGGGCGATCAAAGAAATCAAGCTCGGCGGCGAGCTCTATGGCGGCCTCGGCGACAGCACGTTTGGACTGACGCTAGATCCCAACGTCACCCAGCAGTATGCGGGCCTGAACTTAAAGACCGAATGGAGCAACGGCCTGCACCTCATGGTCGGCGGGGCCGCGGGCTTGACCAAAGAGAGCGAGCGCGGCCTGCTCCGGCTAATGTGGCCTGCCCCTCATCACGATACCAGG
>CAXMLT010000435.1:0-7858 GCA_964194245.1 uncultured Hyphomicrobium sp. | reverse complement strand
CGTGCGGCGGCGAAGAACCACGCGGGGGTAACTGTGGTCGTCGAGCCGGCGGACTACGAGCAAGTACTGCAGGAAATGCGCAATAACTCGGGTACAACGCTCAATTCGCGCAAGAAACTCGCCGCAAAGGCTTATGCCCGCACCGCGGCCTACGATGCCGCCATCAGCAACTGGTTTGCGGCGAAACTGGGCGATGAGGCGCCGGAGTGGCGCGCGTTTGCCGGCAAGCGCGCGCAAGCCCTGCGCTATGGCGAGAACCCGCATCAATCGGCGGCATTCTACGTCTCGGGCGATGCGCGTCCCGGTGTGGCTACCGCCGTGCAGCACCAGGGCAAGGAGCTCTCCTACAACAACCTCAACGACACGGATGCGGCCTACGAGCTGGTGGCGGAGCTTGCTGGTGCGCAACCGGCCGTCGCGATCATCAAGCACGCCAACCCCTGCGGGGCGGCGACGGCGCCGACGCTCGAGGAGGCCTACCTCAAGGCACTGCGCTGCGATCCGGTGAGCGCCTTCGGCGGTGTCGTCGCGCTCAGCGGCACCATCGACGCGGCCGCCGCCGAGGAGATCACCAAGATCTTCACCGAGGTCGTGATCGCGCCCGACGCGACGGCGGAGGCGAAAGCTATCTTTGCGGGGAAGAAGAATTTGCGCCTAATCACGGCCGGCGGCCTGCCGGATCCGCGCGCGCCGGGTGTCGTGGTGCGCTCGCTCGCGGGCGGGCTGCTCGTGCAGTCGCGCGACAACGGCTGCATCGGCGCGGCAGATTTGAAGGTCGTGACCAAGCGCGCCCCGACCGAGCGGGAGCTTGCCGACCTGCTGTTTGCCTTCAAGGTGGCGAAGCACGTCAAGTCGAACGCCATCGTCTACGTGAAGGATGGCGCCACGGTAGGCATCGGCGCGGGCCAGATGAGCCGCATCGATTCCGCGCGCATCGCCGCGCTCAAGGCCGCGGACGCCGCCGCCGCAGTGGGCGCCAAGGAACCGCTGGCGCTCGGCTCGGCCGTCGCCTCGGATGCCTTCTTCCCGTTCCCTGACGGCCTGCTCGCCGCAGCCGCGGCAGGCGCGACAGCCGTCATCCAGCCCGGCGGCGCCATGCGCGACGCCGATGTGATCGCGGCGGCCGACGAGAAAGGCCTCGCCATGGTCTTCACCGGCATGCGCCACTTCCGGCACTGACGCCATGCAGGACGCGGCAGCGGTGCGTCTGCGACCGGCGGGACGATCCGACTGGGACCTGATCCGCGGCTGGCTTGCGCGCGACGACATCCAGGACTGGTGGGGACCGCTGTCGGCGACGGAGGCCGAGCTCAACATGGCGCTCGGCTCGGCCCATGCGATCTGCCGCATCATCGAGGCCGGCGCCGAGCCAGTCGGCTACGCGCACGCGGTCGATGCCACGCTGTGGGGTGAATCGCTGCCGCAGGATCTCGAGGCCGGCACCTGGGACCTCGATCTCTTCATCGCGTCGGAGGAGTACCGCGGCCGTGGCGTAGGGCAGACGGCGCTGGCACTCCTCAAGGAGGAGGTGTTCGCCTCGACGCTCGCGGTGGCCGTGTGCGTTTTCCCCTCTGTCCGCAACGAGCGCGCGGTACGCGCCTACGAGAAGGCCGGTTTTCACTGGAAGCGCATCTGGAACGACCCTCATGCGGGGCCGTCCTGGTTCATGGTGGCCGAGCGCCCCAGGCGGTGATTGTGCTCGCGCGGCAAATTCCTTAGGATGGGGGCGAGATCCACGGAGCTGAGGGGATTAGCCAGTGAATACAGTCATCAGGGCGATCATCTTCGTCATCATTCTCGCCGCGATTGTCACCGGCATCATCTATATCTACACGCCGCTTCCGGAGAAGGCGGCAGCGCCCGCTCCGGCGGCCACCACCGCGCCTGCACCCGCGCCTTCCGATGCGATGGCCCCGGCCGCACCTGCTCCGGCGGCAACCGCACCAGCGGCACCGGCACCTAGCGATGCAATGGCGCCCGCGGCGCCGCCGGCTGCCGAGCCCGCGCTGCCCAACGCCGAGCCCGAGCCGAAGGATAGTACGGCTCCTGCCGCGCCGGCAGAGCCTGCTCCGACCGAGCAAGGACCCGCCCCATAAAAGCGAACGGGCCAGGGAGATTTCCCTGGCCCGTTTTGTTTCTGCGGTTCGCTCTCTCGGCTCAGAGTGAATCGGGCGGAGGCGGCTTCACCGGCTTGCCGTCGTTGGGCGTCGCCTTCGAACCCGTATCCTTCGAGCCCATGTCCTTCGTCGCTTCCTTCGCCCTATCGAGCACCTCGGAGATGGCGGACTTTGCCTTGTCGAGCACCTCGCGTGCGGCTTGCGCTGCCTTGTCGAGGATGCGCGTCGCCTCGTTCGCTTTGTCCATAGCCTTGCCGGTTGCGTCCTTGCTTTCGGCAATTGCCTCGTCGGTGTGATCCTTCGCCTTGTCGATCGCCTTGATGACGGCCTGCTTGGCGGCCTCTATGGCTGCGGTCGCGGCGTCCTTGGCCTGGTCGATTGCCTCGTTGGCGGACTTGTGCGCTGGCGGCTCCTCGACCGGTTCGTCAGCCTTGGGCGGGGACGGCTTTTCCTGCGCGAGCGCCGCCAGCGGAAGCAGCAGCGCTGCCGCTGCCAGCACCGGAAGAATGCGTTTCATATGACCTCCCTTGGTCGCTTGCTCGTGTAGCTTTGCTCGCCTCATCCCCAATAAGTGGGGATGTCGTGCCGGCCGCACTAGCCCTCTTTCGGCGGCGAGCGGACCGGCAGCATCAGGGCGATGCCGGTGATTAGGAACAAGGCGATCGCCGACATGCCGACGCGCTGGCTGTGGGTGACCGCGGTCAGCGTCGCCACAAGCAATGGCGCGAAGAATGCCGTCACCTTGCCGGAAAAGGCGAACAGCCCGAAGAATTGGGTAATTTTCTCTTGCGGCGCCAGCCGCGCGAGCAGCGACCGACTCGATGCCTGTACCGGCGCTGAGACGAGGCCGACCACCATCGCGAAGGCGAGGAACGCCTGCTCTCCGGGCGAGGAAAACGGCGCCGAGCCCGGCGCCTTAGGCTCGACGGGGACAACGAAGAGGATGTGCGTCGCGTCGATCGACAGGATGCCGAGGGCTGCAAACAACAGGATGACGAGCGCGCTGAGGATGACGAACTTGGCGCTGAAGCGGTCGTCGAGCACGCCGCCGATCAGGGCACCGAAGGCGCCGATCAGCGTCAGGATGATGCCGAACAGCCCGAGCTCCAGCACGCCCCAGCCAAACACCGCCGCGCCGTAGATGCCGCCGAAGGTGAAGATGGCGGTGAGGCCATCGGTGAAGATCATGCGCGCGATGAGGAACAGCAAAAGATCGCGGTGCTCGGGCAGCGTGCGCACTGTGTCCCACAGCTCCGCCGTCGCCGGGCGCCCGTCGTGCCGATGCGGCTGGCTTTCGTCCGGCACGAACAGGAAGAACGGGATCATGAAGAAGAGGTACCAGGCAGCCGACAGCGGCCCCACGAGGCGATCGCCTTCGCGCGCGGCGATGTCGAGCGGGATCAGCGGCTGCAGGCCGAGCAGCGTCTTTCCCGTCTCGGGCGAGGGCACAACGAGACCGGCAACGAGCGCGAGGCTAACGAGGCCGCCGAAATAACCGCACGCCCAACCCGCGCCGGAGAGGCGCCCGAGCTCGTTGCGCGGCACCAGTCCGGGCATGATGGCGTTGGTAAACACGGCGGTGAACTCAGCTGCGGCCGTCGCGCATACGAAGGCGAAGAGGACCAGCAGGATCGTCTGCATGGAGGCGGCCGGCGTCGCCACCCACAGCGTCGCCATGGCGGCGGCGAGAATGACCGAGAACAGCGCGATCCATGGCTTCCTTTGGCCGCGCCCGTCGGCGAACGCGCCGAGGAAGGGACTGCCGATGGCGACGACGATGCCGGCAACGGCTGCGCCGTAGCCCCACAGGGCTTGCCCGCGCGGGCCGTCGCCGACCACCACGTTGGCGAAGTACGGGGCGAACAGGAAGGTCAGGATCAGGGTGTAGAAGGGCTGGGCCGACCAATCGAACAGCATCCACGAGATGCGGGCGATCAGCGGCGCGCGCGTCACGGTGTGATGAGCGGACGTGGCAATCGTCAAGGTCGTTCCCCCCGGCAAGCCCCGGTCAGCCCCCAGCAAGCCCCGAGGCCCGAGGACATAGCACGAAAAGATGGCGCCGCCGCAAAGCCCTCGGCGCGGGGCTACGGCAGCACGATCAGATGATCGGGAAGCTCGTTGACGTTGCGCGTGTCGGGCGGGAAATGGCGGGCGAGATGCGTCCCGACCGCCCCGATGGCCGCCACCAGCCCGTCGGCCGGCTTGCCGCCGGCACAGGCGGCGGCGAGTTCGTCGACGATCGATTTCCACGTCCCCTGGGGCACCCGCGTGTCGATGGCGGTGTCGGCGAGGATCTCCGCGTAGCGCTCTGCGACCGAAACGAAGATGAGCACGCCCGTATGCCCCGTCGTGGTGTGGAGGTTCTGGGCGATGAACTGCTCCACCGCGCGGCGGTGCGCGTGAAGCCTCTTGATGTGCGCCGGCACGAATGCGGCGCGCATCGCGTGCGGCAGCAGCAGCGCCGTGAGGACGAGAAACAGCGCAAGCTGCGCGAGATAGATCGTCTCGACGTCGAGCTTGGTGAAGAAGATCAGCGGCCAGGGCAGGAGCAGGCTCACGAGCGCTCCGATCAGCGGGGGAATGTAGAGGTAAGTGTCGCTGCGCGCGGCGACGACGACGACGATCTCGCCCGAGGTCTTGCGCTCGGCCTGCGTGATCGCGTCGGAGACGCGGCGCTCCTCGTCGCCGGAGAATAAACTCATTTCAACCTCTCCCGCCCCGATCCTTACCAGCTTCCCGACGAGCCGCCGCCGCCGAAATCGCCGCCTCCGCCCGACCATCCGCCTCCGCCGCCATCGCCGCCGCTCGACCAGCCACCGCCCCAGCCGCCGGAGCTGCCGGGGATGATGATGGTACGGCCGGCTCGTCGCCCGCCGGCAACGCCGGCTTGTTGCGCGGTCTGCGCGGAGCGAAATACGGCATAGAGGATGTAGAGCACGACGCAGATCCAGAAGATCAGCAGAACGACCTGCATAGTATCGGGGCTGTCGCCGCGGCGCGCGCCCTGTGCGCGCTCCTTGACGGCTTCCGCGTCACCGAGAAGCACATCCTTGATGTCGCGCACGCCGGCCTTGATGCCAGCCGCGAAGTCGCCCTTGCGGAACTCCGGAACGATCGCGTGGTTGATGATGATGCTCGACAATGCGTCGGTGAGGATCGGCTCGAGCCTTCGCCCGACCTCGATGCGCACCTTGTGCTCGCTCGGCACCACGATGAGCAGGACGCCATTGTCCTTGCCCTTCTGGCCGATGCCCCAGGCGCGGCCGAGCTGATAGCCGTAGTCCTCGATGGCATAGCCCTGCAGCGATTTCAGCGTCACGACGGCGAGCTGGTCGGTCGACGTCCCCTCGAGCGCGGCAAGCTCCCCGGTGAGAGCGGCGCGGTCCTCCGGCGTCAGCAGCCCGGCCTCGTCGACGACGCGCCCCGTGAGCGGCGGAAACGTCGGTCCGGCATAGGCTGCTGCAGCCATCGCAATCGCCATCGCCGACAGGGCGAGGCAGGCGAGGGCGCGGGATAAGCGCCGGGACGGGGAAGCGCTCCCAGGCATATTTGCGGCCCTCGAGGCAGCCCTACTTCGGCTTGGTGAAATCGACCTTGGGCGCCTTCATCTCCTCAGCCGCGATGTCGAACGTCGCCATCTCCTTCGACGCCGGATACATGACGGTGCGCCAGATGCGACCGGGGAAGGTCGTGATCTCGGTATTGTAGGCGCGCACCGAGCTGATGTAGTCGCGCCGGGCGACGGCGATGCGGTTCTCGGTGCCCTCGATCTGGCTCTGCAGCGTGAGGAAGTTCTGCCCCGACTTGATGTCGGGATAGCGCTCCACGACGGCGAGCAATTTCCCGAGCGCGCCGCCGAGCTGGCTCTGCGCTTCCTGGAATTTCTGCATCGCCTCGGGGTTGGTCAGGATGTCGGGCGGAATATTCGCCTGCACCTGCGTGGCCTTGGCCCGCGCCTCGACCACGTCGGTCAGCACCGTGCGCTCCTGGTCGGCGAAGCCTTTGACGGTCTCGACGAGGTTGGGGATCAGGTCGGCGCGCCGCTTGTACTGGTTCAAGACCTCCGACCACGCCGCCTTGGCGTTCTGCTCGTAGGTCGGGATCGTGTTGATGCCGCAGCCCGCGAGCGTCAGACAGATCGCAACAAGCGGGATCAGAGTGAATGCGGCCGAGGGGCGGGCGGAGCGAAGCGCCGGCGCGTAACCCATGGCGGAAGAGCCTCCCAAGAGCAACTCGTCTCATTTATGGGCAGTTGATGTATTGAGACTTCATGGCGCGCGCAAGGTCGCGTCGCAACCTGGCGTTTCCGCACCCATTTACAGCGTTCCGTTCTGGCACGCTTCGCCGCGGGGCTCCCTCGTTGCCGCCGATCCAATGACTGCCATATTCTCAGGGCATTGAAAGGCGGGGCGCTTTTGAGCGCCTCGAGGGGACGTGCGAGGACGAGAGGGGCAAGTCCGGACATCATGCAGAACTCTATTGCGGTGATGAACACCAAGGGCGGTGTTGGCAAGTCGACGATCGTGCTGGCCCTGGCGGAGACCCTGTCGGCCTACCACGGCAAGAACGTGCTCGTGATCGACTCGGATGCGCAGGCGAGCGTCTCCAGCATGCTGATGACGGTGTCGAGCCTCTACAAGCTGCAGAGCGACGGCGCGACCATCGTCGACTACCTGCACGCGACCGTCCTCAAGGGCGAGACGGCCGAGTGGCCTAAGTTCATCGTGCGCAACGTCTCCGACGTGGACGACGCGCGCACCGTCTATCTGCTGCCGAGCGACATGCAGCTCACGCTTCTGGAGCGCGAGGTCTCGAAGGAGAGCCTGCACGCGCGCCTGCGCACCGTCATCGCGGAGCTGCTTGCCGCGGTGCGCAAGGTGTTCGACGTGGTGATCATCGATTGCCCGCCGGGGCTCTCCATCCTCACCGAGAGCTGGCTGCGCGAGGCCGACTTCCACGTCTCGCCCACCAAGGCCGACTACGTATCGGTGTGCGGGCTCGAGGTGTTTCGCCGCTTCAAGAGCTTGAACCCGGAGATGGGCTTTGCCGAGAATCTCGGCGTCATCATCAACATGAAGGACCTGAACTCGCCGTCCGACCAGGAATACCATCGCTGGCTGGAGGAAAACGTCGAGAACAACTGCTTCAAGCAGGCGGTGCCGCGCATGTCGGCGCTTCAGGATGCGGCGAACTTCCAGACCTTCAACCGCAGCTACATGGCGAAGTATCCGGGCGCTGCCGGCGTCGCCACGCGTGGGCTGACCGAGGAGCTGCTCGTGCGGCTCGAGGCCACAAATAGATCTGCGGCTCCAGCTTCCGCGGCGAGCCCTGCCGCCGCGATGGCGTGAGCGCGGCTCAGCGTCGCGCGATGAAGTCGTCGATCCTGGAAGAAATTGGAGCGGGCGAACGGATTTGAACCGTCGACCCTCACGTTGGCAACGTGATGCTCTACCCCTGAGCTACGCCCGCATCCTTGGGTATGGCGCCGGCAACACGGCGCGGACCCGCCTTATGGCGCAACTGTCTGCCCATTGCAAGGCGGCCAGCTAGCCCTTTTCGCCGGTCCCGGCCTTGAAGTAGCTCTTCAAGGTGCACTGGGAGAAGCCGCCGTCCGAGAACAGCTTCTTGACCTCCTTCTGCGCCGAGTCCCGGTCCGCGCCCACGGCCGCGGCGCAGCCCGACTTCGGCTCCTCGCAGCACATGATGGCGAACATCTGGTCCATGCCGTCGGTACTGGCGGG
>CAXMLT010000434.1:0-13902 GCA_964194245.1 uncultured Hyphomicrobium sp. | reverse complement strand
TTACACCACGTGCCCGGACACTACCCTGATTAGTCCGAGGACGATCTTGAGATCCATGCCGGAGACGCACGACCTGGCGTTCGGATTAACGGCTCCTTGACCGGGTTCTCGATCTCCCCGCGCAGCGACCTCAATTACCTGGCACACGGTTGCGCCTAATGTCCCTGCCACGATGGCGTTTGATGCGCATATTTCGACCGCGGGTTCTAGCCGCGACCGATCTGCCTGACGAGATAGGAGATCACGCCCGTGCTCTCGCTGTGGCGCTGGCAAACCCCAGCACGCCACACGACGAGCGCGTTGCCCTGCGGCGCGCCTTCTCAAAGAAGTTGTCGACCGAGGTCTGGTCGATACGGTTAGCCGGCTGGGACGAATTCCATCGGGAGTTTTGGGAGACCTACGAGGCTGCCGGGCCCAGCTATGAACCGCGCGTCTCTAGAAAAGGGGGCGGTCCGACCGCCTTGGTTAGTAGCCAGACCGCCCAATGAGCAACCAAAGCCCGATGAACTAACCGGCATAGCGCTCAGAGGCCCAACTGCGCACGTTTAGCTCGTGGGGGCGAGTAGCGGGAAATACCTAGAAAGGGATCCCGCGCGCCCCCGATGCGGACGGTGGCGGATTTGCGAGGGTGGTGCCGTTGAGCGTTGCGTGAGAACGTCCGTCGACTCCGACGTAGGTAGTTTCCGAGCCTTTGCGGGCGAGGCTTTATATGGACGGGTGGGAATAATGGAGTGGCCTCGCAAGATTTGTAACGAGTATTGCGTCGACTTTCCGTTTGCTCGGGGCGGCTCGACTTCTCTAGCCACGTTTGGTCGGGCCGCTTCGGTATCGAGCAGGGGAGCGATGTTGGTCATAGGCGAGAGGAAGAGAAGCTCAATGCATGATGGTCACGATGCCAAGAGATCACCACGACGCTGGTCAGGAGGTGAGCGCAAGCGAGTTACCTCTGCCGCTGGAAACGGGAACCGCGACGATACAAGCGCGAAGGCGCAGAAGAGCTACGAGAGGTACATGACGCTCGCACGCGATGCTGCGGCAGCCGGGGACACCATTGAGATGGAGAACTGCTACCAGCACGCAGAACATTTCCTGCGCGTCATGAACGAACGGCCGGCGTGAGCCCGCAGGCTCTCAGCTAGACGACTTTCAAGTTTACGGCTGCCACCTTCCCGTTACGGCCGGTCTCTGTCTCGAACGAAACCCTCTGGTTTTCACTGAGTTGGCTTAACCCGGCTTGTTCCACAGCGCTGATATGAACGAACACATCGTTGCCCCCGCCCTCGGGCTGGATGAAGCCGAAGCCTTTTTGGGAATTGAACCACTTCACAGTTCCTTGCTGGGCCACGGGGAGATCCTCTCGTTGGAGACGTCGAGGGAAGCATCGTTATCGCGACATAGCCGGGCTGTCACGCAATTCTCTAGCGCCAATCTCAGTTGGCAGGAGTGCCTTCGTCCGCGCCGCGGCATCGGTCAGGCACCCACTATCGCACAACGGTAGACGGCGATGCGTTCGCGCAGCAGGACAGCTCTTGTCGAATTCAGCCTTGGCCACCGTGTAGAGCTTGCCGTTCAGCTTCGTGAGCTCGGCTTCTCGCTCAGCGTTAGCTCTTGAAGAGATCTGCGGGCTGTTCAGATCATCCCTTTCGGCAAGCAAGCGCGTCCTCTCCGCGTTGAGAGCTTCGCAGCTCGTATCTTCGTGTTGGTCCGGAGCCGCCCCGAGGGCAGAAATCTTCGGCATTGAGCACCCGCCAAGCGCGAAAACCGCACCCGCTAGCGCGAACGCAAGTAGTGGTTGAAGGCAGCCCCTGAACACCTCGGTAACCCCTATTTCACCGGGTGAAACTCTTGCCCTATCGCCGTTCGAGTTTATAGGTGTTTATAGGTTTGGCGTCTTTGCCTGCGATGAGCGATTAACCATATAACATCTTGTTTTTGTTCTGTAAAGTTGTGGGTGATGTAGGATTCGAACCTACGACCCGCTGATTAAGAGATATTCCAGGATGCCGCCAAGCTGTTGAGGCGCCGAGATTTCCGTCGTACAGGGCTTCTCTGCTGTGGCTCGACGTTCCCCATGTCAACCGCTGAGTTTGTACAGCGCTTCGTGCGGCGTATTGTGCGGCGGAACACTGGCCGCGAGCGTGAACTGGGTGGTTCGCTTACCCTTGAATACTCTGATGCCCTTTATTGCAGCGGTCCTTTGTGCAGCTGCGATCGGCATGGCGGTGGGATTTGTGCTCTACCGTCTCTACAGTGTAGCCAGCTCGTTCAAGATCTCGACGATGAGAGTGCGCAGCGCTGCGTTGTCATCGACGACTACGTCGCTCGTTTGGGAGGCCTGCGATCATGCTCAACTCTTCGAGTGCCGCGTGATTGGCGTCGGCGACGAGATATACGAAGTATTTTTGGATTGGCTGTTCGCCGCGGCTGCGATCGATCTCAGCAATCTTCCGTGATTGAGCAAAAAAGTTAGAGGGAAAGCCGGCAAGACCCCGATTGTCTTCGACAACATAGATGCCGCGCGCGTCGGGAGTGATTCGCGCCTTAGGGAACGAGACCCAGCGGATGCTCTCATTGAACTGCACGATCGGGATCGGTGCCCGCGAGTAGGTGCTCAGTTCACTGGCGAGCCGGTAATGCGACGTGAGGATGTAATTTGCGTCCATATCTTCGGCGATAGCATTCACCTGCGCGGTCAAATGTGCCCAGCCCTCCATTAGGGCCGTCGGATCTTTGGCCGGGTCGAGCGGCATGGGTGCATCGGCCGCTTGCAAGTACGCAATCGCGGTCAGCGCGAGACCCACCGGCACCGCCAGTTTGCGCGATAGGGCAAGAACGCGCTGCGCACGAGGCCCAAAACTGTGTGGTCTTGCGGCGGCTTCAGCCCCGAGGACAGCGAGCACCGGGTAGGCGGGAGCAGTCCAGTTGCCGTGCACACGGGCATGCAGGCTGTGAAGCAAAAAATAGATGAGCAACGGACTGATGAGAGACACTAAGAATATGATCGGCTCGTTGTTCTTATCCTCCGAATGCCTGAAGGCGAGGAAAAGTCCTGCAACCGCCAGCACAAATACAAAAGGAGTGAGGAGGCCAATCTGACTTCCCAAGAACTCAAATATGAATCGCTGGCTGAGACCGCTCACGTCAGCACGTCCGAATTGAAGCGCGAAAGATGCCCACTCGTGCTCGTAGTTCCACACAACGACGGGCGCGAATATTGCGAGCGACAAGGCGCCCGACAAATAGGGCGTAGGGCGGCGCCACCAGTGGCGCAGGCTCGGAACAACAGCCATCGCGCAAACGATTCCGGCGCCGAGTGGCAAGGCCGTATATTTCGATTGCAGCGCCAGCCCCATAGCGATACCGACGACCCACCACCAACCCGAATCGCCGTCTTCATAGATGCGTACGAGTGCATAGAGCGCGATTGACCAGAAAAACAGCAGCGGGGTGTCGGGTGTGATAATGATCGCGCCGGCCGAAATTAGCAGCATCGCGCAATACAGGAGCGCAGCGAAGATCGCTGCCTTTCGATCGCCGAACAGATGCCAGGAAATGAGATAGATGACTCCCGTTCCGGCGGTTGCCGCCAGCGTACCAAGCGCCCGCACACCAAACTCGTGCTCACCGAAGAGGATCGTCGAAAGCCGTATCCATAGCGCCACCATTGGTGGGTGGTCGAAATAGCTCCACGCGAGATGTTTGGCCCAAAGCGCATAGTAGGCCTCATCGAACATGAGCTCGAGGTGAGCGTCGAGCCAAAGGCGCACAAGCAACAAGCCAGCGGTGACAAGCGCAAGACCGGCTAGCGCTCGATCCGCAACAAACATCCCAACTCTCAACGTTTCCACACGAAGATTGAGGAACCCGCGTAGTTCCAAACGGCTCCCACGATTGAACCGGCGATTCCTGCAAGCCACCACACAGGATGCTGCGCGTATAACCAGGAAGAGACGCCGACGTTGCTCAATGCACCGATCGAGCAAACGGCGTAGAAGCTAAGCAGCGCCGGAAGCACTCGCCAGCCTGCAACACGTTGATCGCGATAGGTGAGGAGATTGTTGAGCAAAAAGTTACTGGTCATGGCGACCAGAGTGGCGACGGCTTGGGCCGATGGGAATGACAGACCTACTGCAAGACCCTGCCAGAGACAGGCAAGCTGCACGGCCACGCCGGAGCCGCCGACGAGAAGAAAGCTCAAAAAGCGCAACGGCACAAGATTGCGCATAAATTTTGCGGTGAGGAGCGACGCGAAGTCGACCGCGTTGCGGAGATCGAATTTGCTCTCGCCGGCTTTGCGAGCCTTGAATCCATAGGGAAGCTCGATAATGTTCAGATCGACAGTCCGTTCGGTGACGAGGATGTCAAATAGGATCTTGAAGCCCTCATTCGACAAATCGGGCGCGATGCGATCTAAGAGATCGCGCCGCATCATGAAAAAGCCGCTCATCGGATCTTTGACGGAAGTACAAGTGAGCCGTCGTGCGCAGTTGGTGGCGATCCGGCTTAGTGCAGCGCGAGCTGCGCCGAAGCCTTGCGCACCCCCCCCGATAACGTAGCGGCTGCCGATGACGAGGTCTGCGTTCTGGTGCGTCATCAGCTCCCACATCTGCGGAAGGATACGCTCATCGTGCTGCAAATCACCATCTAGGACGGCGACAAATTGCGCCTGACTTGACAACGCCCCTTCGAGAAAGGCGCCAGCGAGCCCGCGGCGACCTATTCGCCGAATGCACCGGATACGGGCGTCGTGCTGACCCAACTCCTTTGCGACGATCGATGTATGATCGGGAGAGTTGTCGTCTACGAACACGATCTCCCAGGAAATTCCTTTGAGGGCCAACGACACGCGCCTAGTGAGCACGGGCACGTTTGCCGCTTCATTGAATGTAGGGACGATTACGGAGAGCGTTGGCGCCAATTGAGTTGGTTCAGGTAAAAGTCGATTGGCCGCGACTGTGGCTTCGCGTAAAGGCTCCATGGCTCCCCCGAGCGCGTTGTAGGCACGGCCCCCGACGCACTCTTTTGGATTGCTCAGATTACGGCCGACTTACGTGAGACAAATTTCCGTGGACGAAAGAGCTGACTGAGATGCAAGCAGCCGTCTTAAGTCGTGCGACGACGCGTCGTTGAGGTCGAAGCTTACGGCTTGCTTACAGCGGATCAGCTGGAAAGTTGCGGTCAGTTCCGCAAGTATGGCGGCATTGCGGCAAACTCTGCGGTAGCTAGAAGAAGGGCGATTGTCAGACGGAGCGATCAATTGAGAGCCGTTTGGGACAAGCGCGGCCAAAAGACGGGCCGCCGTCCGTAGCACTCACACGGAAGATGCAATGGTTTGGTTCCAAAGCCGCGAACAGCGCCTCGCGCGCCGCGCAGACACTTGGGAGGCAGGGCTAACACCCCTGGCGCGCATCCACGCGTGGTTCGACCTGTTATTCCTCGATCATGGACTCTTGCGCCTTTGCTACCGCAATCGGCATCGCGTGAGCGAGCGCCTGTGGCGCTCGGCGCAACCAACACCGGGCGATCTGACAAACCTCAAGCAGAGAGGCCTAAAAAGCGTGGTCTGCGTACGCGGTGGCCGGGCATTCGGATCATGGCCGCTTGAAAAGGAGGCGTGCGAGCGGCTGCAGCTCGATTTGCACAAGGTCGCCATTCGCGCGCGTCAGGCGCCCCGCAAACAGGATCTGCTGGATCTCATCGACCTACTCTCTTCGCTGTCCTACCCTGCACTGATCCACTGCAAGTCGGGGGCTGATCGCACCGGCTTTGTTGCCGCCGTCTACCTCATTGCCGTCGAAGGCCGGTCGTCGGACGAGGCCCAGCAGCAGCTCTCGCTACGCTTTGGCCATCTTCGCTACTCGCGGGCCGGCGTTCTCCGGCAGGCAATCGAAGCCTATGGCCGCGATCGAGGCGACGACAGCATGGATTTTCGCACTTGGGTCGACTGCCGCTACGATCCCGATGAGGTTGCACTCCGCTTCCGCTCGCGCTCGTTTGCCGTCGCGTTCACCGAGCGCCTGTTTCGCCGTGAGGGCTGACGTGCCTGTGGCCCACGACAAGGCTCTTGAGCCACTTGACGGGTGTCGAGAGCCGGTGGCGTCCCCGCTCCTTCTTGACCACGTCCTCTGAGGTCACCCAATTGAACTGAATGGCGCGCCGCGGCCCCTCGTAGGGCTTGTGTCCGTGCCAGGAATTGTTGGAGCGGAGGAAAAGTAGAAGCGTGCCATCGGTAGGCGGAACTTCCGCAACGTAGCTTTCAAGGTCCGTGCCGTTATGCAGCAGGCGTAGTCGTCCCCCTTCGTCACTCCAGTGTTCGTTGAGATAGAGCAGGACGGTGATGATCTTCGTCTTGCTGTCAGTGTGGATCCCTCCGTCTTTTTTTTGCAGATAGCCGCGCACCGTGCACATCGTGGGCCGCTGCTCTAGGTCGATACCAAACTTCTTCTCGACAGCGTCGCGGAACATCGGGCCCTCAAGCTCCTTGAGTAGCCCGGCAAAGTGGCCTCTCACTTCAAGCTCGCTAGGTGGATGCGAGCCCGGACCCGGCACTATAGGAAAGTCCGAGTTTATTCTTCTCAGCGCGTCTCTTTCGATGCAATTCGGCACGATCACATATTGGAACGGATCGATTTTAAGTGGCGACCGTGCAATAGCGGCGTACGAAAGATACTGCATGTCCGAGCTCCAGTTGCGCCGAAAGAGGGGCGTAAGCTGGAGAAGCAGGATTACCGGACCCTGACCGCATCGAAAACCAATTCTCCTGGGAGAAGTCATTCAGTTTCGTGTAAGCAGGACGTAAGCCGGCGGCGCCAGAATTGTGCAGGTGATCGGTCGGCGATAGCGACATTCAAGACAGTACATGCCGTGGTCTCGGGCAGCGTCCATCTGCTTGCACACTCTGACGACGAGCCTTCGCAAATCGGCTGCGCACGCTCGCAGAGGGGATGTTGCGGCCAGGCCACAGCCGACGGAACGGAGCGTGCTAAGTCGTTGAGTGTCGGGGCATAGCTCGCGGGAGAGTGTGGCAAAAAGCGTCTTGTTGATGGATTCAGTGCGGATCGCCGTCAGTGTTACCGTCTTGATCGGAAGTACGGTGCTCTTGGTAGTGCCGTGTGAGGGGCAAAATGCCCCCGCTTCGCCTTACCCAAGCGGTGTCGTCGTGGCCCAGAGCCGTTATGGCAACGGCAGCATTCGCGCCGCAGTTCGCCGAGCGGGCCTTGGATGGAAGGTTCAACTACCTGGCGGTCGATGGGTCTATTGCCGCCGCAATTGCGCGGAGACGCTGCGGGTCGAAACTATTGATTTCTTTGAGACTAACGCTGCGGGCTCGGGGCAGCTCACGAACGAGTGCGGCGTCTTTGGCTGCCTTGATCTCAAATACCCGCGATAATTGATGCGAGCTTCGTAGCGGTAATGTTGCGGTAAGCTCAACCTCCCAATAGGCAGCGAAGCTGGCAACGGCGAGCCGGACGGACGATTAGGAGCGTGGTCAATCCCGATGCCGTGGCCGGCGCTCGGTCGGGCGTCGCACCACAGGGAACTGCACGCTTGCGATTGCTTCTCGTCGAGGACAACGCACGTCTTTCTGAGTATGTCGCCGTGGCTCTGCGCGGCCACGGGTTCGCCGTGGACATAGTCGACAATGGGGCCGATGCAGAATCGGCCGTCATGGCAACCTCATTTGATGTCATCGTTCTCGACTTAGGCTTGCCCGATATTGATGGCTTGGATTGGTTGGGCGCAATGCGTAGGCGGCTGGACCAAACCCCAGTTCTCGTCCTCACTGCACGGGATGGCGTCCAAGATCTGGTTCTCGGCTTAAACACCGGCGCCGATGATTATCTGCGCAAACCATTTGAAATGGATGAGCTCGTGGCGCGCATTCGGGCTTTGCTGCGACGCCCAGGTCATGCCCTTGGTGTAGAGCTGACACAAGGAAACGTCTCGCTCAACACGAATACGCGAGTACTCGTGGTCGCCGGTACCCTGGTCGATTTAGGGCGCCGGGAATTCAGCGTACTCGAATTGTTGCTCAGGCGTGCCGATCGGGTAGTACCGAAAGCGGCCATTGAAGAGGCGATCTATAGTTACGGGGAGGAGGTCGCTTCGAACGCGATTGAAGTCCTTATTCACCGCGTACGCAAGCGCATGCAAGATGCCCACGCCAACGTGCACATCCACACGTTGCGCGGAACTGGGTATATGCTCACCAATGCGCGGGCGTGACAGCATGCGTGCGCCTGCGGGAAAACTACCGAAGCGAGGCGGTTCGCAGCAGTCCATTTGGTTTCGGTTAATCGTCGGACTGGTCGGCGTCTCGCTCCTCGCCGCGGCGGTAACCAGCTTTGTCATTTACGAGCGCTTCATCGCCACAAACTCTGCGTTTCGCGATCGCACGCTGCAGAACGATGCGCGCGTCATAAGCAAACTTCTTCGCCGCGCGGCTGAGGGGCGCCCGCTTCAGCTTCCTGACTTCCTTGCCGACGGCTTCCAACAGGGAAAAGGGAAATTCGCCGTCATTAGTCAGCACGGGGTGCTGGTGACAGGTTCGACTGGAGTCACGGGGCCGTTAGCGCCAATCGAAATGGCGGACGAGCGCGAATTTTTTCTGACCGACGCTACGAGAGATGGACAGGGGCTATATGGGTTCACCCTGAAGGGTACCTACGGGTCCCAGCCCGTTTGGATCCAAGTCGCTCTGCCCCAAGGCAACATTGTCTTTGACTCAGTGCTTGAAGAGTTCATCAAGGACATCGGCTGGATCTGGCTGCCCTTCGTTCTCGGCCTACTAGCTACCAACCTATTGGTCGCTCGTATTGGGCTGCGGCCGCTGGAGCGCGCGGCCGAGCAGGCTGAGAGCATTGGCCCAGAGGCGGTATCGGCGCGCCTTCCGGAAGAAGGCTTGCCACGTGAAGTCCACGCCCTTGTCGGCGCGGTAAATCGTGCCCTCGACAGGCTTGAGGTCGCCTTCCAATCTCAGCGGAGGTTTATTGCCGACGCCGCACATGAACTGCGCACCCCCGTCGCCGTGCTGCGGGCTCATGCCGCCGTGCTGCCGCCGGACGACCGCTACGCGACTTGGAAAGAAGAGATCGACACCATTGAACGGCTCGTCAACCAGCTTCTCGACTCCGCGCGGCTCGACGTCGTCACTTTGCAGAAAGGTGAGACCGTCGAACTCAATCATGTCGCGCAAACAGTGGCGACGCAAATGGCGCCGCTCGCAATTAAAGTAGGAAAGTCCGTCGAGGTACTACCGGCGAACGATCCGATTCCCATCAACGGCTCGTTTGAGCTGCTCGCATGCGCCGTGCGCAACCTCGTCGAGAACGCCGTGCGGTATACGCCCGTCGGCACCGCAGCTTCTATCGAAATATTGAAACCCGCGACGCTCCGGGTCATTGACCGCGGCCCTGGCGTGAAGCCGGAGGAGCGCGAATTGATTTTCAAGCGGTTCTGGCAAGGCAATCGCGATCGCGGGGGCGCCGGCCTTGGCATGGATATCGTCGCCCGGTCCGTAGCTGCGCTCGGTGGATCCGTCTCGGTCGGCGATGCCCCGGGCGGCGGTGCGATGTTTACGCTACGGTTTCCCACGTAGTTTGCGAATGAAGGGTGCACATGAGCCGTAACCAAGCATCGGATGTAGAGCTCGTCTCGAAGACTGCGCAGGTAACGCTGGCCTTCTGGATCATGAAGGTGCTGGCCACAACGCTTGGCGAGACCGCGGGGGATTTTATCTCGATGACGTTAGACCTGGGATATTATGTCGGCCTCGCAATCACATTTACAGCTCTCGTTATGGTCCTCAGCTTGCAGGTCGCGTCAAAACATTTTCATGCGCTTTTGTTTTGGAGTTCAATTATTGCGACGACAACGGTAGGGACGGAGATTTCCGACTTCATCGATCGATCCCTTGGCCTCGGCTACATGGTCGGAACGCTGATCCTCCTAGCTGGACTTTTTCTGAGTCTCGGCATCTGGCACGTGCGTGAACATGATTTGCGCGTTTATCCTATCGTCGGGCGAGGCATTGAAGTCCTGTTTTGGCTCACCGTCCTGTTCTCCAATAGTCTTGGAACCGCGTTTGGCGACTTTCTGACCGACAATCTAGGCTTGTCGTTCGCGCAAGGGGCGTTTGTAACCGCCGGAGTCATCGGCGTAGTTGTCGCGTTGCATTTTATTACCCGACGCAACGACGTCATCCTTTTCTGGATCGCCTTCATCTTCACTCGCCCATTTGGGGCAACATTTGGCGACCTCCTTACCAAACCTATCGACAAGGGCGGCCTACACTTACCACGGGGCTATGCGTCCCTCATCACGCTAGCTCTGCTCGTGTCGATACTTTTCATATCGCAGGGACGGGAGAAATTCCGTTGGCGGCTTGCACGGCAACATGCGGCCGAGTGAGGAGAGCGTGCAGCATCTGTCCATTGCAACGACCATGAAGGTTACCCCGTTTGGGAGGCGCTATGCACTCTGACATCGGCGGCGTGCGTAAGGTGCCAACGGTCACGATCGGATTCTGGATTCCCAAAGTGACGGCAACAACGCTTGGCGAAACCGGATCTGACACGGTCACGATGAGTTTGAAATTCGGCTACCTTAAGGGGGCCGTTCTTTTGTTCGTGATCTTGTCTATTCTGGTGTTCATTCAAGTTCGCACCAAGGAGTTCCGTCCACTTTTGTTCTGGACGGCAATCGTGACCTCCACGATGTTCGGCACGGCGATGGCCGATTTTGTTGATCGGACATTAGGCATCGGCTTCTCAGGCGGCACACTCCTTTTCTTAATGTCCCTCGGCGCGGTTTTTTGTCTCTGGTACGCGTTGCTCGGCTCCGTATCTGTCGAAACGGTCACCAGTCCGGCCCCCGTACTATTCTTTTGGATGGCCGTGGCGGTCTCCCAGACGCTGGGAACCGCTCTGGGCGACTGGTTGGCCTCTGCAAAAGGTTTCGGGTACGAGGAAAGCGCGCTCGTCTTCACTGGCGCTCTGACCATCATCGCCGCGAGTTATTATTGGACGAGCCTATCCCACGTGGCTCTGTTCTGGTCAGCTTTCATTTTGACCCGACCGCTCGGAGCAACAATTGGCGATTTTCTTGATCAGCCTGCCGCCGACGGAGGTCTCGAACTCAGTCGAGCTGTTGCGTCGGCGTTACTCGCCGCATTTTTGCTGGCGTACATTTTCTTCGCACCACAAGGGCGGGGCAAGCAAGGTTCGATGTAGTACGGGGCTCGAAGGCGGTGTGACCGCAAAGCTCTAAGTGCCGGCGAGTAGGTTGGTTCGCGTGAAGTAGAGAGTGTAATGCGTGGCGTGACGTTGGTACGTGCGTTGGCGATGTCTTATTCAGCGCTCCTCGTCGTGCTGTCCGGGTTTCAGTCGGCGCACGCCGGGCCACCATTTCAAACTGACGATCCTGTGCCTGTCGCACTCGGTCACTACGAGCTTTATACCGCAGCGATTGGCACGCACACGAGGGGTGATACCTCTGGCGGCATGCCCAACGTCGAACTCACGTATGGACTTATTCCCAACGGCCAGTTGCAAATCGGCGGCGAACTAGCATTCAACAGTGCGGAGGAAGGCACCCACTTCGGCTATGGCGATACCCAACTGAGCTTTAAGTATCGGCTCATCGGCGAGGATACGAAAGGATTTACGCCCCAGGTCGCCATCTTTCCCGCTGTCTTCTTCCCGACCGGTACTCAGCATCGCGCTTTGGGAGCTGGGCACACCCGCGTGTTCCTTCCCGTCTGGGTGCAAAAGAGCTTTGGTGACTGGACGACCTACGGGGGCGGCGGCTACTGGCTCAATCACTATGACCCGACGGGAGACAGGAACTATTGGTTTTACGGCTGGCTGCTCCAGCGAAAAATTACCGACCAACTGACGTTAGGTGGGGAAGTGTTCCATCGAACGGCAGACAACGTCGGGGAGACGGCGAGCACCGGGTTCAGTTTTGGTGGCTCATATGATTTCGACGAACACAATCATCTGCTGGTGTCCGTCGGCTCAGGGTTGCAAAACGCTTCCGAGGCAAACCTCATATCCTGGTATGTAGGTTGGGAGGTCACGTACTGACGCGTCCAGCGATAATACGCGCCGTTATTATCTTTGCGCTGGCTCTTGCGAGCTTGGCGGTATCCTACACCATTGTTGCAGTATCGCCCGACCCCTACGACCACGGTTATGAACGTGGTCGCTGAGTTGACGACATTATCGGCTGGACGGCGCGGATGGACCGGGCATACCCAACGCTCGATTTATTCGCTCTCGAGCAGAACGAGTAGCGCCTTTAAGATCTCGGAACCCTGGCAGAACCTGTCGATCGGGGGCTCCAAGGTGTTTTTTCCGACCACAGCGGCCGAATGACAATGCGAATAGGTACGACCCCCATTGCGGCAAAGATCGCGAGCCATGTTATTGTTTCGACGGTCATGCCGCGCTCTTCTCGCTGCCCGCCGCGCCAGCGGCGTGAGGCAAGGCTGAAGTCATATCGGCCCCACTTTCCACATGAGTGCATTCGAGCTTGCCACAAGGGCTCGGAGCCAGTTCCCGTCGTTGACGGCCAAATCAAAAGCCACAACCAACACCGCGAAGAAAATCACTACACGCGACCACGCCCGTGTGCGACTGGTCCGACACACAGTACTTGGCAAATTGCACCCCCGATCATTTGTCCATCGAACGAGCGTAGAAATAACCGAGCGCGAGCAAGCCCACGACAGCAGCAAGGACGATCCATGCTATGGTGGCGAGGTCCATTTCAATAACCAACGCCCGTTGCAGGTTTCCCGTTCTTGCCAGGGTGCCCTTACCTCTTGCTTACGCGCTGCCACTTCTCCGATGCTAAAAAGAGGGCCTGTCATGCGACAGTTCGATAAGCTCATCAGTGGTCTTATGTGGGCGAGCATCGCGTCAGCGTTTCTGGTCATCTTTGGTGTGGTCGCCAACGATGTCTATAAATCGGATTGGCGGTACACGGTTGCGCTTTGTCTTCTGTGGCTGCCGCCAGCGCTGAGCCTCGGTCAAGTGGAACAAGTACCTGGCCGTCAAAACCTGTTGTTCTACTTGTTCGCCGCCTTGACCCTCGCGTGGGTCGTCGGCCTTCTCACGTATGGCGTCTATTTTTATGAGGGAATTTCCTAAGCCGAAGTCGCGGTCCAGACGGGAAACCTGACTACCACTGAACCGTCTGCGTTGACGGCCCTGGGAACGCTTTGTTGAGGTCCATTCGCGTTTAGGAAGCCGAGGCCCGTTCGCGGATTTCTGCTTCGCTCAGTTGCTCGAATGGCAGACTTGCTCTGGCGTCGGCCCTCTATGAGGTCTCGCACGCCATGCTCCGCGGCTCGCTCAACGGCATCGAGTTGCGGTCGCTGCAGCGGTCGGCGCCGCTCGTGCTCGAACAGCTCGCCAAGAACATGGGCGTCGCGCGGGGCGCCATTCACGACCTCGCGGCCGAAGGCAAGATCACCGCCGTCGATCTGCTCAAGGCGATGCTCGAAAGCGCCGACAAGATCGGGGCGGAGTTCAAAAAGCTCCCGCGCACGGTCGACGAGGCGTTCACGGTGCTCAAGAACGGGCCTCCCGTGGACCAGCAATGGCTTTTGTGCGAGTTGGAACGGCGTCCTTGAGCCGCCGCAGCAGAAGCATGGCATGCTGCCGCGGCCTCATCCGCTATGGCCTATCAAGCATGCTGGGCTCGTCTTCCATGGACTGCAAGAGCGCTGTCGTGATGCTGCTCGAAGTGGGCTGCACGACCGCCGAGGTCCAGGCCATCACCGGCCAGTCGATGCAAATGGTCGAGCACTACGCGAAGCAGGTGAGCCAGGAGAAGCTCGCAGCGTCAGCGATAACGTCCAAGCGCGTGCGATGGGACATCGACAAGGATATTATT
>CAXMLT010000433.1:0-2897 GCA_964194245.1 uncultured Hyphomicrobium sp. | reverse complement strand
GGCGTCATGAAGTGGCGGGACAATAGGCTCGGCAGCGAAGCGATCCCAAGCGCTAGGGCGAGCACGAGGCCGGCAAAGTTCAAGGGGCTCAGCGTCAGGAACGGACGCAGCAGCGGCTTCAAGACCACGGGGTCGGCGAGATCCTGCTCCAGCAGCGTCTCCTCCAGGCTCTGGATCTGCCACACTGTGTTGGAGTAGGCGATCTGCGGGATGGGGACGCCGTAGTTGCTCGTCGAGAAATGCACGAGCGGAGCCAGCATCGCGACGAGCAGCACGACGAATAGGATGGCTGAGGCCCGGACGGCTATCCCTCGGCCGCGCAGCGCAAAGCAAAGGAGCAGCGCTATCGCCGCGATCGCGACGCCGATGCCGTAGCCCACCTGAAGCAGACGCGCACCCGCCAAGCCCGCGGCCATCAGCTCGGCGGCGAGTAGCAGGGCCATCGAAAGCACGACGGCGAAGGCAGCGGCCACGCGCGCCGTCTTCCCATAGCGCTTGGCGAAAAAGTCCGGGATCGAGCTGGCGCCCGCCAGCGGCAGCGTCGGCGCGACGAGAAGCTGCAGCAGCAAAAACCCGGCGCCGAGCCCGAGGACGAACGCCAAGCCGTCATAGCCCCACGTGAACACGGCTCCTGCAATGCCAAGAAAGAACGGCGCAGAGATGCCGTCGCCGGCAAGCGCCAGCCCACGCCAAGTCGGGGACGATGCGTCGCCGGCAGCCTTGCGCCGCGAGAGGAGCGCCAAACCGGCGGCGCCTCCAAGGCCCAGCGCGAAGAACACCGGCTCGAATGCCATGCGCGCCCCTACTCGTCGCCGCGCGCTGCGGGCTTGTCATGGTGGCGCGCCGACAGGAGGGCCACCACGATCAGCGCCAGCAGCGAGCCCTGCGCTGTCATGAAGAAACCGAGCGGGAAGGCAAACACGTCGACGATGTTGAGCGGCTCAACGAGCCGCGGCACCGCGAGCACGAAGAACACCCAAGCGAGCAGCGCAAAAAAGGGGAAATGCCGACGCCTCGGCCTGCCTGCTTTGGCCGGCTCGGGACTTGAGTGCACCGCTCCCCCCGTTTGTTGTTTGGCGTGGGGACTGTGCCCCGCGCGTGCGCGGCGATCAACCTTGCGGGATTTTGCGACAGGGACGTGGCGGAACCGTGCGACGGTTCCGCAAACGACTAGGCGGGGCGATGCCGCTCGGCATCTCCCCGCCCTGGGATAGTCTCCCTAGACTTGGACCTTATTCGATTTTCTAAGGCCGCCGGACCGGTCCACGATTCGGCGGCCGGGGGCACAATGTGCGAGGGACGCGCGAGCGTCAAGCCGTCGCGGCGGAAGATTTTCTGATGCACTGCAGCGATTTAGGCGGTTGAAAGCTGCGGTTGCGCAGTTGACAGAGGATTGATTCCCGCAAAGCCCAAATCAGGAGACCGAGGGCTTGCAATCCTCGTCGCTGGGGAGCGGATCGCAACCCTTCCGGTTAATGCAAACGTTCAGCGCCCGTTTGACGTCGCTCGAATAGACACCGTCGAGCGCGCCGAAGTAGAGGCTCTGCGAGCGCAGCCCGCATTGATAGAGCTTTACGATGGTCTCGCCGCCGTAGCGCATGGCTAGCTCGTAGTCCGACAGCGCGGCTGCTGCGTCGCCCGACGACTGATGAATGTGCGCGCGCGTGTCGAGCGCATAAGGGTTGCCGGGTGCCAATTCCAGCGCCCGTTCGACGTCGCCGGCGCCCTGCTGCGGGCGACCGAGCTTGTAGTAGGCCCACGCCCGGTTGTTGAGTGCAGCTGCGAAATCGGGGTTCAAGCCGATCGCCCTGTCGTAGTCGGCGACGGCCTTGTCGAACCAGCCTTTGAGAGAGTAACCGAGCGCCCGAAGCCCGTAGGCGACGCTCAACTGCTCGGGCGGCAGCCCCGGTGTCTCGATCATGGCGGAGCAACCGGAGATGCGCCGCTCGTTGTCTTCGCTCAGGCAATCGAGCGAGGGATCGATGACGGCCGCGAGCGCCGTGGCCCCGCTGAAGCCCAGCACGACGAGAAACGCCGTAATGCCCCTGGAGACCCTCATTTCGACCACCTGCAAGATCCGGCCGCGCCGGACCACTCTACAATGCGATGTTCCGCTACCCGAGACCAGGGCAATAGGCGAGCCTTGCAGCACAAATGCGGCAAGGCGCTTAACCCCTTACGGGGCGCGATTGTGCTAAGGATTTAGGCTTAATCGGGTTGGCGGCGGCTCAAGTGAAGCAACAGCGCATCCTGCTCATCATCGGCGGCGGCATTGCCGCCTACAAGTGCCTCGACCTCGTCCGCCGCCTGCGCGACGAAGGCGCCTCTGTGCGCGCGGTGATGACGCGGGCTGCTGCCGAGTTCGTGACGCCGCTGTCGGTCGCGGCGCTGACCAACGAACGCGTGTTCACCGAGCTTTTCGATCTAAGCGACGAGCACGAGATCGGCCACATCCGCCTGTCGCGCGAAGCCGATCTGATCATCGTCGCGCCGGCCACGGCCGACCTCCTCGCCAAAATGGCCGGAGGCCACGCCAACGATCTCGCCACCACGGTGCTGCTCGCAACCGACAAACCGGTGCTTGCAGCGCCCGCCATGAATCCGCGCATGTGGCTCAACCCCGCCACGCAGCGCAACGTCGCGCTCTTGAAGGCCGACGGCATCCGCTTTGTCGGCCCCAACACCGGCGAGATGGCCGAGCGCGACGAGGCGGGCCCGGGCCGCCTCGCCGAAGTGCCGGAGATCATCGCGGCCGCGCGCGCGATCCTTTCCGAAGGTGGAGCGCGCTCGGTCACGCGCCTGCGCGCGAAGGCTCCCCTCGCGGGGCGCCACGTGCTGGTGACCAGCGGGCCGACGCACGAGCCGATCGACCCGGTGCGCTACATCGCCAACCGCTC
>CAXMLT010000432.1:0-1500 GCA_964194245.1 uncultured Hyphomicrobium sp. | reverse complement strand
GTCGTCGACGACGCAATCGTCGTCGTCGAGAACGTCGAGCGCAAGCTGCGCGAGGGGCTATCGCCGCCGGAGGCTGCGCGCGTCACCATGGACGAGGTCGGCACCGCGCTGATCGCGATCGCGCTCGTGCTGACCGCCGTGTTCGTTCCGACGGCCTTCCTCGGCGGCATCGCCGGGCAGTTCTACCGCCAGTTCGCCGTGACGGTCGCGACCGCGACCATCATCTCCGCCTTCAACTCGCTGACCTTGAGCCCGGCGCTGTGCGCGCTGCTGCTGAAGCCGCACGACGGGCATGCCAAGGAAAGCCTGCTTATGCGGCCGGTGCACGCCGGCTTCCGCGCGTTCAACCACGCTTTCGACCGGCTGGCCGCGGGATACGGCACGCTGGTGCGCGCCCTCATCGGGGTCACACCGCTGATGCTCGCGATCTACGCGGTGTTGCTTGCCGCGGCCGGCTGGCTCCTCGTGCACACGCCAACCGGGTTCATCCCCAAGATGGACCGCGGGGTGATCACCGTCTCGCTGCAGTTGCCGCCCGGCGCTTCGCTATCGCGTACGGACGAGGTGGTGCGACGAGCCAATGCGATGGTGCTCGAGGTGCCGGGCGTCGCCCACACCTCCACCTACTCGGGACGCTCGGGATCGACCGGCTCCAACTCCAGCAACGTCGGGGCGATCTTTGCCATCATCGACGACCCGCGCAAGCGGGCGGCAGAGGGCCTCACCGTCGATCGCATCGCGGAGATGATCACCGCGCGCCTCAACGAGGTCGAAGAATCGAAGACGGCCGTGTTCATCCCGCCGCCCGTGCGCGGAATGGGCGGACAGACCGGGTTCTCCATGCGGCTGCAAAACCGCGCGAACCTTAGCCCGCCGCAGTTCGAGCGGGTGGCCAACGACTTCATCAAGGCGGCAAACCAGACGCCCGGCATCCGCAACGTCTTCACGACCTTCTCGACCGGCACGCCACAGGTCTACGTCGACGTCGACCGCGACAAGGCGCAGATGCTGAAGGTGCCGCTCGAATCCGTCTTCGAGGCTCTGCGCGTGTACCTTGGCTCCGCCTACGTCAATGACTTCAACATGTTCGGGCGTACCTTCCGCGTCACCGCCCAGGCCGACGCCAAATTCCGCGTCGATCCGGAGAACGTCGCGCGCATCCGCGTGCGCAACGAGGCCGGCCAAATGGTGCCGATCGGCAACCTCGTGACGTTTCGCAACGTCGCCGGGCCCGACCGCATGCCGCGCTACAATCTGTTCCCGACGGTCGAGGTGAACGGCAGCACGGCGCCGGGGACCAGCACCGGCCAGGCCATCAAGATCATGGCCGACCTCGCGGCCCGCGAGCTACCGGAGGGCGTCACCTACGAGTGGACCGATCTCTCCTACCAGGAGGTGAAGGCGGGGACGACCGGCTACTACATCTTCATCCTCTCGGTGGTGTTCGTGTTCCTCGCGCTCGCCGCGCAGTTCGAGAGCTGGTCGCTGCCGCTCGCCATC
>CAXMLT010000431.1:0-6314 GCA_964194245.1 uncultured Hyphomicrobium sp. | reverse complement strand
GCCGGGCATCATCACGTCGAGCAGCACGACGTCGACGCGCTCGCGGTCGCAGATGTCGAGGGCTTCCTGAGCGCTACAGGCCGTGAGAACGTCGAAGTACTCGGCCGCGAGACGGGCCTCGAGCAGCTTCACGTTGGCCAGGATGTCGTCAACTACCAGAACTCGGGCGGTCATCTTCGCAGCTTACTCAACGCAAGATTTGAACTACGCGCGCGGATCGCCGACGAACCGATGCACGGTCTCGAGGAACCCGTTCACCGAAATGGGCTTGGAGATGTATGCCTCGCACCCGCCGGACCGGATGCGCTCCTCGTCGCCCTTCATCGCGAACGCCGTTATGGCGACGACGGGAATGGTGCGGAGTTCGTCGTCCTCCTTCAGCCACTTGGTGACCTCGAGGCCCGAGACCCCCGGGAGCTGGATGTCCATGAGGATGAGCGCCGGCCGATGCTGGCGCGCGAGCTCGAGGGCTTCGAGGCCATTGCGGGTCTGGATCGTGGCGTAGCCGTGCGCAGCTAAAAGGTCGTGGAAGAGCTTCATGTTGAGCTCATTGTCCTCCACAATCAAAACAGTCTTGCGCCCAAGCCGCGCGTCGGGCGTACGTTTGTCCCCAGCGCGGCGGCTCTCGTGAACGTTCATTGGCTCTGCCTGACTCCCCTGATCCCCTTTTTTGCACCGATTCTCAGGGCGATCGGGGCCGAGTTTGCGTTCCAAGGCGTAACCAACAGTTAATGAGACCCCGCCGACTCTGCGATCTCTCCATTCTTTCTTAATTTTGGGGTTTAAGTGAATGGTTGCTGATCAGGCCGAAATAATCGCGTTGCGGGCGCTGGCCTTCCTCGCCGAGGATGCCCAGCGCCTGGGCAGCTTCTTGGCGCTGACCGGCTTGGGCCCAGACGAGCTGCGTGCGCAGGCGCGCGAGCCGCACCTGCTCGCGGCCGTGCTCGACCACCTCCTACGCGACGAGAACCAGCTTCTCGTGTTCGCCGCCACGTGCGGGATCGCGCCGGAGCTGATCGGGCAGGCGCATGCCGCGCTCGATGGACCGACAGATTTCGAGTGACGCGGCGCGGGGTCAGTGCTTGTCGGGCGGTGTGCCGTTGACGGTCCCAGCGGGCGTTCCTGGCACCGGGCATTTTTCCTCGTCGAGGAACGTCAACTCCTTGAGGTCGCCGCGGATCGCGAAGTCGCCGTAGTCGATGTAGAGCTTCGAGGACACGCCGTTCTCATAGAAGCGGAAGGCGAGCTCGTAAGTCGGGAGGGCCTCGGAGCGCACCGGCCCCGGCTCGAAGTAGCCGATGGCAATGGGCCAGGAGGCAAGCCCGTTGAGCTTGTCGCCGTTCAAAACCTTGTCTGCGACCTTGACCGAGCCAGGTGCGGCCCGCGGCCCGATGATTGCGTTGGTCTCGTAGAACTTCTCGCCCTTGTCGGAGCCGTCGTAGAGGTTGGCCGTGAACATGGACTTGCCCGCTTCGGCCGCGCCCATGAGCGCGAGCGAGTGCTGGATGGGAAAGTACATGTCCGGTGGGAGCTTGACCGTCTTTTTCGCGGGCTTCGTCAGCTTCACCTCGGTGGAGGTCGCCCCCGTTGCCGGCCCCGCGCTCCCTTGTGAGGATTCCGACAGCTTCTGGTTCTCGTACTGCGTGGAGGAGAACTTCAACTGGTGCGCGGCAAGATCCTCGAAGCTGTTGGTGCGCAGATCGTTGATGGTGGCCGCACCGTCCTGGTTGGTCATGCGCGTGACAAAGCGCATGTTCTGGGCATAGCCGGCGCAACTGCTCCCCGTCATCTCGTAGACCATGCGTCCGGTCATGTCGGCAACGCCCGAGCCGGGCGTCGCGTGATCGAATGAGATGTCATAGACGGCGCGATGCGGCTGGAAGTGCACGGCGTCGGAGGCAGCGTGAGCGTGCGTATGGTGGATGGGCGCCACGAGCGCCAATGCGCCCGCGAGCGCGGCAACCAGAACATTCAATCTATCGGCCATTCTTCCTCTCATTGCCGCGGGTACCGCCGTCGTGAGCTGCCTGAGCGCCTTAGATGATCCGGTCCGGCAAGCCATTGCAAAGAATGGGCGCCCCGGTCAAATAGGCAGCCGGCACCAACCGATTACCAATGGCTGAGGCGGAAGGATACTAGCATGAATGGCAAGGTCGAGGCGCGCCTCCAATCGCTTGGGATTGTGCTCCCGGCGGCGCCCAATCCCGTTGCAAACTATGTCCCCTCGCTGCTTACCGGCAACCTTCTGTTCATATCCGGCCAAATCTCGAAGGCCGCCGACGGAAGCGTGACAAAGGGGCGCCTCGGTGCCGACCTGACGGTCGACCAGGGACGCGCCGCCGCCCGCCTGTCGGCGCTCAATGTGCTGGCGCAGGCAAAGGCCGCGGTGGGTGATCTGGACAGGATTTCGCAGGTGGTGCGGCTGACGGGCTTCGTGAATGCGGCGCCCGAGTTCGTCGACCATCCCCAAGTGGTCAACGGCGCCTCCGACCTGATGGTCGACGTCCTCGGCGACAAGGGGCGCCACACGCGCGCCGCCGTCGGCGTCTCGAGCCTGCCGATGGGCTGCGCGGTCGAGGTCGACGCGATCCTGCTCATCGAGACCTGACGTGATGCCCCTCGACGCGGCCTTCCTGAAGCCGATCGCGCACCGCGGGCTGCACGACCCCGCCCGCGGCCGCATCGAGAACAGCGCCGCGGCGTTCGAGGCGGCGCTCGCCCACGGCTACGGCATCGAATGCGACCTGCGGCCGGCGGCGTGCGGCACCCCGATTGTGTTCCACGACGACACGCTGTCGCGCCTCGTCGACAGCCAGGATGCCCTGCGGGCGCTCGATGCGGCGGCGCTGAAGCGGCTGCGCTATCGCGGCGATGCCTCGCCTATCGTCGATTTCGCGGCGCTCTTGGAGCTGGTCGCCGGCCGCGAGCCGCTGCTCGTTGAAATCAAGAGCGAGTGGGCCGCGCCCGATCCGCGCTTTCTGCAGGCCATCGCGGCATTGAGCACCGCCTATCGCGGTCCTCTCGCGCTGATGTCGTTCGACCCCGCCGTCATGACCGCGATACGGGAGCTGGCGCCTGGCGTCCCCCGCGGCATCGTGTCCGGGCTCTACGAAGGCCAGGGCTGGTGGCGCGACAAACTCGACGACAGGCGCGCCTTCGCGCTCAGCCACTTCCTTGAATCGCGCCCCGCGGCGCCCGATTTCTATGCCTATGATGTCAAGGCGCTGCCGACGCCGGTGACGCGGTTCGTGCGCGAGGTTCTGGGGCTCCCGCTGTTCACCTGGACGGTACGGACACCGGAGCAGCGCAAGATCGCCGAGCGGTGGGCGGACGCACCGATCTTCGAAGGCTACGAGCCCTAGGGTAGCGCGCCTGAGGGCAAGGAGCGGAACGTTGCAATGAACGCGCTCGAGCAGGGGCAGGTGGTCGCGAACGTGGTCTCGCGCATCGCCGAGATCGAAGCCGAGGAGTGGGACGCCTGCGCCAACCCCGATCCGGCCACCCACAATCCGTTCCTGGCACATGCCTTCCTCAAGGCGCTGGAGGATTCGGGCTGCGTCGGCGACAAGCGCACCGGCTGGCTGCCGCACCACATCGTTCTCAACGACGGCCACGGCGGTATCGCGGGTTGCGTGCCCTGCTATGTGAAGTTGAACAGCGCGGGCGAGTACGTGTTCGACTACGGTTGGGCGAATGCCTACCAGCGCGCCGGCGGCGCCTATTACCCCAAGCTGCAGGCGGCCGTTCCGTTCACACCGGTGCCGGGTCGCCGGCTGCTCGTCAGGCCCGGACCCGACGCCGAGCGGCGCCAGAAGCTGCTCGCGGCTGCGGCCGTCGAGGTGGCGCGCCGGCTCGCCGTATCCTCGCTGCATCTAACATTCCTGACGGAGGAGGAGTGGCGCGCGCTCGGCGCGCAGGGCTTCCTGCAGCGCACCGACCAGCAGTTTCACTGGCGCAATGAGGGCTACGCCAAGTTCGACGATTTCCTCGCCCGGCTCTCCTCGCGCAAGCGCAAGACCGTGCGCAAGGAGCGCGCGGAGGCGCTTGGCCGCGGCCTCACGATCGAGCGCATCACCGGCGCCGATCTCCGCGAGGAGCATTGGGACACGTTCTTCGCGTTCTACCAGGACACCGGCAATCGCAAATGGGGCCACCCCTATTTGAACCGCCGCTTCTTCTCGCTGCTCGGCGAGGCGATGGCCGACCGCTGCCTGCTCGTCATGGCAAAGCGCGATAACCGCTATATTGCCGGCGCCCTGAACCTCATCGGCGGCGACTGCCTCTATGGCCGCTACTGGGGCGCCATCGAGCACCATCCGTGCCTGCACTTCGAGGTCTGCTACTATCAGGCGATCGACTACGCCATCGAGCACGGCCTGGCGCGGGTCGAAGCCGGCGCCCAGGGCGAACACAAGCTCGCGCGCGGCTACATGCCGGTCACGACCTACTCCGCACACTGGATCGCCAATTCAGCTTTCCGCACCGCCATCGCGAACTATCTCGACAGCGAGCGCGAGTACGTGGCGGAGACGGTGGAGGCGCTGGCTGAGCTCGGGCCCTACAGGAAGAGTGCGGGTGGCGACGCTTGACGCAGCCCGGCACGCGCCCTTTAACAGGCTGCCCGAGCCCCGGAGGCCCCTGCATGAGCTACGACGACAGCAACATTTTCGCCAAGATCCTGCGCGGCGAGATTCCCTCCAACAAGGTCTATGAGGACGCCGACACGCTGGTGTTCATGGATGTCATGCCGCAAGCTCCCGGGCATACGCTGATCGTGCCGAAGGTGGCCTCGCGCAACCTGCTCGACGCCGACCCGCAGGTGCTCGCGCGCGTGGCGCCCGTCGTGCAGAAGATCGCGCGCGCGGTGAAGACCGCGTTCAACGCCGACGGCGTCACGGTAGTGCAGTTCAACGAGCCTGCCAGCGGCCAGACAGTATTCCACCTGCACTACCACATCATCCCGCGGCACGAAGGCATCCCGCTGATGCCGCACGGCCGCCAGATGGAGAAACCCGAAGTACTGGCGACCAACGCCGAGAAGGTCCGCAAGGCGCTCGCCGCCTGAACATTGGAGGCTCTCGCCATGGCCAAGGTACTCGTCATCGGAGCCAGCCGCGGCATCGGCCTCGAGACCGTGCGAACCCTGCTGGCGTCGGGCCATCAGGTGCGCGCGCTTGCCCGCAAAGCGCGGGACATTCCGATCGAGGATGCGCGGCTCGAGAAGCGCGACGGCGATGCGCTCGACCGGGCCGCGGTCGAGCAGGCCCTGTCCGGCGTGGACGCCGTCGTCCAGAGCCTCGGCGTCGCCTTCAGCCCGGAGGTGGTGCTCAAGGGAACGACGCTGTTCTCGAAGGCGACGCGCGTCCTCGTCGACGCCATGCAGGCGACCAGGGTGCGGCGGCTCATCATGGTGACGGGCTTTGGCGCCGGCGACAGCCGCGGACACGGCGGCTTCCTCTACAGCGCGGTGTTGTTTCCGCTGCTCTTGAAGCGCGTCTACGACGACAAGGATGTGGCCGAGCAGATCGTGCGCGCGAGCGGCCTTGACTGGACCATCGCGCGGCCCGGAGGCCTCACCAACGGCCCGGCGACGGGGCGCTACCGCGTGCTGGTCGAGCCGGCATCCTGGCGCGCCGGCATGATCTCGCGGGCCGACGTCGCCGACTTCCTGGCCAAGCAGGTTGCCGATACCGCCTACGTCGGCAAGACGCCGGAGCTGATCGCCTGAAAAGCAAAAGCGCCCGGCCTTGCGACCCGGCGCCTTTAAGCTTGCGAAGAGGAAGCCGCGATCAGTCCGGCTTGCGGCGCGGCACCGTCGGCACCGAGCCCGTGGTCTTCGAAGAACGCTCCTTCTTGTCCTTGGGACCGGGGAGTGCCTTGCGGGGCGCCGCATCGGCGAGGACCGCCTGCGGCTCGTCCTCGACATCATCCTCGTCGTCGTCGTCCTCGCTCTTGGCCTTGGGCCGCTTGGTCGGGTCGGCGGGGAAGTACTCGAAGGCGAGCGCCCGGTCCTCGCCCTTGCCGGCGACGACAACCTTGACCGTGCCGCCGTGCTCGAGCTTGCCGAACAGCAACTCGTCCGCGAGCGGCTTCTTGATGTACTCCTGGATCACGCGGGCGAGCGGCCGGGCACCGAACTTCTCGTCGTAGCCCTTCTCCGCGATCCACTTCGAAGCCTCCTCCGACAGCTCGATCATCACCCCGCGGTCGGCGAGCTGCGCCTCGAGCTGGAAGATGAACTTCTCCACCACCATCGTGATCACTTCGGGCGGGAGGCCGGAGAACGGCACGACCGCGTCGAGACGGTTGCGGAA